>NZ_CAJCKS010000137.1:0-13008 GCF_903970985.1 Pantoea sp. ME81
CACGTCAAACATTTAACTGGCAGCCCACCGGACCGGGACTGCTGCAGGATATGCGTGAGGCGGGTTATTTTTCGCGTTGATTCCGCACCGCCTCTTGCAGGAAATCAATAAACGCGCGGCTTCTTGCGGGAAGAAAACTCCGTTCCTGGTAGAGCAGCGCGATCTCAAGGGGTGCGGGAGCGAGTTCAAGCTCAATCACTTCTAACTGCCCACTTCGAATATAAGGCTCACAAGCCTGCGCTGAAAGGATGGCAAACCCGATGCCTTTCAGTGCAGCTTGCATCGCCATCTCACCACTGTCGACACGGAAAGGACTCTGCACATTGATGTGTCGAAATCCTTTGCCAGTGGTTATAAATTGCCACGCTTGCCCCTGAAGTGCACTTACGGTGGTGATGCAGGGCAGAGCCAGCAATTGTTCTGTATGCGTTGGTCTGGTGTATTTTTGCAGTAAAGTCGGCGCCGCAACAATGTGGCAGGGTAATGAAGCCAGCGGTCGAGCTATGACATCACTGCTGGCGCGCGTGCCGCGACTGATATCAATGACAACATCGCAGTCATCCCACAGTGCCTCTGCTCCCTGCAGGCTGGTAGTACAATGGAGTTCAATTCTGGGATATCGCAGTGCAAAGTCAGCCAAAAGATTGCCGAAGATCACCGGCCCGACTCCATTCGGTAAACATACGCGTAGCAGCCCCTCCGGCTCAGTTTGTGCGTGGCTTAATCTGGCTTCCGTCTCATTCACCGAGTCCAGCAGTGGTCGCATGCTGTCAAAAAACATCTGCCCTGCTTCAGTAAGCTTCATTTGACGCGTACTTCGCTGTATGAGTCGCATCCCTAATCGTTCTTCCAGCTGCGAAATCTGGCGACTCACATTCGATGCAGGTATATTCAAGGCACGCGAACCGCCGATAAAACTGCCCTTCTCTGCAACGGTGACGAATACCCGCAAAACATTTAAATCGATTCTACTGCGCATCGATTATCCCATTTTTGATAATTAATCCTCTCACTTTATCGCTCTAATCATAATGATGCACGGGCAATAGACTAGGCCTCCTGTAACTTAATGGAGCAAACTATGCCTGTCCTCACTCCGCAATCAGGTTCATTCGCTGTGATCCGCATCGCTGTGATTATCGCTTTTGTTCAATTCACGAATGCCCTCGAATACATGATGTTTAATCCGCTGTTTGCCTACATGGCGTCTCAATTTTCAGTGCCTGTCACTTATGCAGGTTATGTCACGGGGACCTACACCCTGGGTTCAGTGCTATCCGGGTTATGTATTTGGAAATGGATTGACCGCGTTAACGCCAAACGGTTTTTACTGTGGAATATGGCGCTTTTAGGCGCTCTGACGGTGCTGATCACCTTCACGAGCGATTATACCCTGCTGCTGGTTCTACGATTTATGGCGGGCTTAGTGGGAGGAACAACCATGGGTGTGGGGATGAGTTTATTAATCAGCCTCGCGCCAGCGGCCTTACGAGCACGGATGATTGCCACCGTCATTGCCGCTTTCTCTGTGGTCAGCATTGCAGGGATGCCGACCATGCTGTTTTTGAGCACACATTTCGGCTGGTATAGCGCAACGAGACTCATTGGTTTGCTGTGCCTGATAGCTTTGCTTCTTATTGCCGGGTTTATTCCTGATGCCCCGCGCAAAATCGCCCCTAAATCATCGATAACAATGACGCCAGAATGGTTGTTTTTCGCCAGCGGGAACGCCATCGCGCAATTCACTCCTATGCTCATCATTCCTGCTTTAGTGCCTTTATTGACCCAACACATGCAGGCTGTGAACGCCTCGCTGCCCATGCTGTTCTTCATCGGTGGCATCGCTGGGTTGATGGCGACAAAGCTTACCGGAAAGCTATTGGCTCACTGGTCCAGCTACACCTTAGCCGTTGTCTCAACGCTGATATTACTGGTCAGCATGCTGCTTCCCGTGACAGGTTTGCATGCCAGCGCATTATTTATGGGGCTGTTTCTGAGCGGGGCTTACGGACGATTGGTGGTGGTGTCGTGTGTGACGACGAGGTTTCCAAATGAGGCCAGTCGGGCTGGTTTCCTGTCCCTGCAAACGGCGCTGATGTCATTGAGTACCACCCTCGCCTTTTTTGTTTCGGCCATGACTTTTGATATAGCAGCGCCACTTCCGATCATATTCTGGGTGCTGGTTGCCGGCAGCGCATTACTCTTGCCACCGCTGATTAAGAGGATGGAAAAAAGGTTAGCGAGACGTGAGGCCTGAGGTGATAAAGGTAGCGGCAGAATCGATCGCCCAGCTAAAAGTTTAGCTCTGGTTCGATAAACTCTGCCGCGAGGGATTAGCCAAACGGCTCTTCGCGTGCCAGCAAGCGTGCTATCACGTTAAGCGCACCTTCGTCGTTATTGCTGTCGGTTTTATAACGCGCAACAGCGGCCACGGGCGCGGCTGCATTGGCCATCGAAAAGCTGTAGCACGCCTGACGCAGCATTTCGAGGTCGTTTGCGCTGTCGCCAATGGCCAGCACTTCGCAATCGTCGATGCCCCATTTTTCCTGTAGCAGCGCGATGCCATGTGCTTTATGGCAACCTGGAATGATCAGATCGACAAAGCCAAAACCGCTGGAGACCGGATGCATAATGTTTTCAATCGCGCCCAGTTCTTTGTGCAGACGATCCATCAAGGCATCCACCCCTTCGTGGGCCAGATTCAACGAAAACTTAAAGATGGTGTCATCGATATCGTAGAGGTTGTCGCGCTTTTCCAGCCGATGATAGTGATTCGCCAGCATCGCAATCACTTCCTCCGGCATTGAGGTGTGCACATAAGCGCCATTGCGACCGCACACCACGGTGCTGATATTCGGCTCTTTAGCCAGAATATCCAAAATTTGATGGACGCGTTCTGGTGCCAGTTCGCCGCAGAAGATCTCTTCATTGCTGTCTGACACCCAGGCACCGTTCTCGGCGACAAAGGCGATTTCATCTTTGATATCCGGGAAGTAGCGTTGTAACTGGTAATACTGATTGCCACTGGCGACCACAAAACGAACGCCCTTCTCTTTCAACAAGGCGTACTGGCGCGCAAAACGCTGGGCGTTGTACTGTTTGTTGTCATCGAGAAAAGTCCCATCCATATCCACCGCAATCATTTTTACTGCCATCTTGCTCTCCCGTATCGTTTGACCAGCATTCCATCCTGCTGTGAAAAGGTTTTCATAGAGCTTACTCGCGGTGTGGATTAATGAGAATGGTAATAATGAGATTGTTAACCGCTTTCAGAGATTTCCAGTGCCATCTTTTACTGCAAATCCGCCCCTTTTTCCCTGATCCAGACACAGAACATCTCTGCCATGTCCTTTGCGTAGTCGAGAATCTCCGCCTCAGTGCGCGGTGTTTCGGAAAAATGCTTGCCCACGTTACCCAATGTGCTGTTGATCAGGTCCGCAGCGCGCAGACGTTGTTTCTCTTCCAACTGGGGCAATAACTCATACAGGAAGTCACTCATCACGTTTTCACCCGCCGCGCGCGCGGCTGCCACTTCCGGTGCATCACGGTATAACGGCGCTGCATCGTTAAGTGCGGTCCGCATTGCCGCTTCTTCACACTCTGAGTGCAAGAAAGCGAGCGTGAGTTGGTGCAGACGTTCACCCGCAGGCACATCCTGATTGCGCAGGATCGATCCTAAAAGATCGCCGGTACGTTGCCATTCCTCACTTTGTAAGCGGAAAAGGATAGCCGCTTTATTGGGAAAGTATTGATACAACGATCCAATACTCACACCAGCACGCTCCGCCACACGAGCCGTGGTAAACCGCGTGGCGCCTTCCTGTTCCAAAACCTGAGTAGCGGCTTGCAAAATCGCCGAAACCAGCTCGCTGGATCGCGCTTGTTGCGGCTTTTTTCTCTCTGAAATCTTAGCGTTACGGCGTTCAGCCATCTGATGCTCCTGAACACGAATAGTGAAATGCGAATGATTCATCGTATTCTGTTCGCACAGATTAATCCACGGAGAATCACCATGAATACCTTAACTTCCGCGCCATTGGCGCCGCTGCTTAACTACCTGTTCGAACTGGCCGACAATATGGCGCATCCGACCAATGAAGCCTTCCGCATCATGTCCGATGAAGAGCAAAATCGCCTGTTGCAGAGCAAAACAGATTATCTCGAACTCTATGGTCATCTGAAAAATGTGCCACTAGCGGTGTCGCGTGAAACCGGCAAGTTGCTGTACATGCTGGCACGCAGCAGCAAGGCGCAGTCGATAGTGGAGTTTGGCACATCCTTTGGGATTTCAACGCTGCATCTCGCGGCAGCGTTACGCGATAACGGCGGCGGAAAGATCATCACCAGTGAATTTGAGCCGGGAAAGGTGGCGCTGGCGCGCAATCATTTTGCCGATGCGGGCGTAAGTGATTTGATTGAAGTGCGCGTGGGTGACGCTCTGCATACGTTGAGCCGCGACCTGCCTGCTGCCATCGATATGCTGGTGCTCGATGGCGCCAAGGCAATTTACCCTGAGATACTGGCGCTGGTTGAACCACATTTGCGCCCTGGTGCGCTGATCGTCGCCGATGATGCGGATTTCAGCCCCGAATATCTCGAACATGTGCACAGCGGGCGTGGCTATCTGTCGCTGCCTTTTAACGACGGCGTTGAAGTGTCAATGTGGCTCGGACGTTCACAGTAATCAGCACCCAGAGCCTGTGCTCTGGGTGATTTTTATTTCCGATACTGCGCTTCGACCCGTTCCTGCTTGATCTTGGCATCAATGGAGAGTTCTGCGGTGGGGCGGAGCAACAGGCGAGCCAGGCCAATGGGATCGCCCGTATCACGACAGTAGCCATATTCGCCTTGATGGATGCGCTGCACTGCCGCATCAATTTTTGGTAGCAGCCGACTTTCACGATCGATCTGGCGAAACAACAAGCGCAGTTCTTCTTCGCGGATCGCTTTGTCCGCTTCATCCCCTTGCTGTTCACTGCGTTGCAGCTGCGTTTTCAGGTAGTCGATATGTTCGAGCAGTTCCTGCCGCTCAAAACGCAATAAGCGCAAAAAATAGTCACTTTGGTGAGGATTCATATACTCTTCTGGCGGCATACTGAGAAGGTTTTGCTGCTCGGCTGCTGTGGGTTTGGTCATGTTGAAATTCCTTAACAGCTTCGTGTTAATGTTATATCGTCACATTTCAAATTATTCATTGAGGTTGCTGCGATGAAGACCACTGTTCCTCTGTTGCTTATCGCCATAGCATCGGCAAAAGCAGGTGCCTTTCAGGCAAAGATTGATACGTTAAAACTGGCGCAAAAGCCGGATACCGCAGTGGCCAACGTCGATTTGACGCAGCCTCTGGCGACGGCGGAAGTGCATGCGGCGCTGTTAAAGCCCGTATCCGGCTGCCAGTGTCCGTTCTGTACGCAAATGCGTGCGCTGGCAGGCTAACTCAGGCGGATACACGCGCCACGCGCTGCGGCCAGGGATCGGCAAATTCACCGCCGCTTTGCCACCATGCAAGCTCCTCTTCATTGAGAAAGCAGCGTTCTAGGGCGGCGCTGAAAGCTTTCACTTCATCCGGCTCACCAATCACCGTTAAACTGCAGCGCCGATCGCCAAATCGCCCCGGCATTTTTGCCACTGCCTGTTCGACCGCCGCACGCTCCTCTGCCGTCAGCGGACTATCACGATGATTCAGAATTCCCGCTTTCCAGTAACTGATAAATTCCAGACTGATGCTGCCGGTGGCCTGATTCCACAACAGCGCTAAATCATCACGCGTCGGCAACCAGAAAAAGCCTTTACTGCGATAGATGCCCGCGCCCATATAGTGGTGGCAGGTATCCCACAATCGCTGCGGATGGAATGGACGATCGTCGTGAATCACTTCGGAAGTCATTTGCCACGCACCGGGATCAATGGCATCCACCTCATCCGCTAATTCTTCAATTAACTGCGCGACCCGCCCGAAATCGTAGGACGGCATCGCCATGAGTTCACTCAGAGAGAGGTTTCCCCGCGATACCGCCATCACTGCCACATAGGGATTGAGCGGATGAATGGCCTGGGCAATGCGGGTAATGCTGGAAGACGGCAGCCGATCATTTTTGGTGAGCAGCAGATGGCTGCAAAACATGATTTGTTCTGCCAGCAGATTCTCGATGCGCCGCTCGTGACGAGTCAGATTGGCCTGCAAACGAGGAATCAGCGCTTCGCCCTGCTGGTAATCGTCATTCAGCATCACGCTGTCGACCAGCGATAAGAATCCATTGAGTTGCACTTCGGCATGGTCGCGGAAATAACGCACCAGCGGCAACGGATGGCTGCTGCCAGAGGTTTCCAGCAGGATCAGATCCGGGCGATGTGCGTTGAGCATCGACTCAAGTGCGGCATCGAGTTTTTCGATACCCGTTCGGCTGCTGATGCTGTCGGCTGAGAGCGTTATGAAATTATGTTTACTGGCGTTGACGATTTCAGTATTGGCAATCAGCACGCCATCAACGTCCAGTTCGCTCATATCATTGACGATAACGCAGACCGCGAGTTGCTGTTTGTGCGCCTGAACCAACAGACTTTTTAAAAGCGTTGTTTTGCCTGCACCCAGAAAACCGTTGAGAATGGTGAGGGGGATTTTTTGCATCGTGACCTCTTGCTGCCGCACTTTGCGGCGTGGGTTTGCCATCCATGGCGTCATGCCGTTCCGTTAAACCAGGTTGTGCCAAAGTACCCGCTGGGGAACTGCGCTTCGCTCAGGCAGAAATATGTGGCCGGGCGCTCAGTTCATTGCACCGTCAACGATCTGCCTGGTTCCTCGCGTTTATCTTCCTCAGTGAAACCAGGGTTCAAACGGGTCCGGATATTCGGCCCAGTTTTCCGGGCCCTGCGCCATCTCTTCGTCAGTCAGCAGCGCATGTTCCAACTGGTTGCGCAGACGGGCCTCATCCATCTCAATACCAATAAACACGATTTCCTGACGCGCATCGCCAGTGCCCTCGACCCAGTTCTGCATGATGTATTCCAGCGTCTCGGGATCTTCCGGCCAGCGCTCTTTCGGCGCGCTTGCCCACCACATGCCTGCTAAGCCCTGACGCGTCACGCCACCGGCCTGTGACCATGAACCGGCATAATGAGGACGACTGGCGAGCCAGAAGAAGCCCTTAGACCGCACCACGCCTTGGAGATCGCCTTCGATAACGCTGGCGAAGCGGGTAGGATGAAAAGGACGACGGGCGCGAAACACGAAGTTTCGAATGCCGTACTCTTCGGTTTCCGGCGTATGTGAACCGCGCAGTTCTTGCAACCAGCCGGGAGCTTGTGAGGCCGCATCAAAATCAAATAAACCGGTATTCAGCACTTCCTTCAGTGCAACCTTGCCAAACTCAGAAGTCACCACGCGTGCGCGCGGGTTGAGAGAATGCAATATCGCCAGCAAGCGGGCTTTTTGCGCTTCATCAATCAGATCGGTTTTGTTCAGAATCAACACGTCGCAGAACTCAATCTGATCCACCAGCAGATCCACTACCGTGCGTTCATCTTCTTCACCCAGCGATTCACCACGGGATTTGATGCTCTCGTTGGATTCGTAATCGCGCAGGAAATTGAAGCCGTCCACGACGGTCACCATGGTGTCCAGCGCAGCGACTTCCGATAAACTCTGTCCGTCTTCATAGGCAAAGGTAAAGGTTTCCGCCACCGGAAGCGGCTCGGAAATACCGGTAGATTCGATAACCAGGTTGTCGAAACGGCCATCTTTTGCGAGGCGATCGACCTCCAGCAGCAGATCTTCACGCAGCGTGCAGCAGATGCAGCCGTTACTCATCTCGACTAACTTCTCATCGGTGCGCGACAACTCCGCCCCGCCCTCACGCACCAGGGCGGCATCGATATTCACTTCTGACATATCATTGACGATCACTGCCACGCGGCGACCTTCGCGATTATTGAGAATATGGTTAAGCAGCGTGGTTTTGCCCGCGCCGAGAAAGCCGGAGAGGACAGTAACCGGCAACTTTTTAAAATTCGTGGATAATGATGACATTGCAACTCCTTCAACATGACAAGTGCAGGTGCGGTGACATGCCACACCAAACGTTATAATTGATATGTTATAACATAACAATTACGGTTGTCATTGCGTCGAAGAAAGATTGTTGTTTAAGGTTAATAAAAAGCGGGCCGTTTCGGCCCGCTATAAAGCATTACTTGTTATCGGGATAGCTTAGATCGATCGCTTCATCCGGTAACTTAGTGAATTTTTTCACGATGGTGCGGAAGTCGGCGTTAGGCGTCAAATCGGCAAACTGTTGCGGATAAAGGTCTTTTGCCAAAATTTCCATCCCCACGATATTGTAAGGGTGGTTATAGAAATGATGGTACACGCCATAAACACGGCCATTCTTCACCGGCTCGATCTGTGCCAGACCGGTACGTTTCAACAGTGTCTGGAAAGTGGCATTCACCTCTTTCGGCTGCACGCCGTAGCCGAATGGCAGCACGTTGGTGTTAGGACGTTTTGAACCGGTCATGATGTAAACATCCGGTTTCATCGCAATAATTTTTTCCAGAGCGATAAAGCCCACGTTGCCCGGCAACAGCTCGGAACCAATATTCTTACCCCCTACGGCTTCGACTAATCCGCCCCAGCCATTGTGACTGTGAGTGAAGCAGCAGTTATCGCTGTTACCGGCAATCGGCTCAATAAACACCGTCGGTTTGTTCTTCACCTCAGCGACGCCTTTGGTGATGCGATCAAACCTCTGCTGATAGAAATCGGTATAGGCCTTAGCCTGGCTCTCCCGGTTCAACACTTTGCCCAACAGCGTGACGCTGGGTGCCGTGTTTTGCGCGGGGTGCAGTTCATAATCTACAAACACCACGGGAATATGCAGATTATTCAGCGTACTCAATACACCTGACTGTTGCAGCGCCGGTTTCGCGCGCAGTTGGGCAATCATCATGTCGGGCTTTTGCGCCAGCACGCTTTCCAGATTGACCTGGCCCTGGTCGCTGAAGCCCATATCGACAATTTTGGTCGCTTCAGGCCATTTGCCTTTCAGCAGATCCCAGGTTTGGGTGTCTTGTTTCTTCGGCAGGTTATTCCACGCCACCACACGCTTGAACGGGTCATCACGATCCAGCAGCGCCAGCGTCAAAATATCGCGGCCATCCTGCAGGATAATGTGTTGCGGTTCTTTAGTGATGGTTTGCGTGTTGCCGTCCATATCGGTGACGGTTAACGGGTAAGTGGTAGCCGAAGCCGCCGTGGAAGCCAGTAATCCCATTGCCAGTAGCAGGCGCGTTTTCATCCTAAAACTCCGTGGTAAAAAGAATAGTTATTATTATCAATTACCTTAACACAACCTTAAGGGCTGAAAATAAACGCCAGGACAATGGGTTGTAACCGAGTATTAATGTTGAGTGATGAAGGTTGGATGGCAGATGGCAGATGGCAGATGGATTATCCATTCCCTGCCGGCAGCCCGCAAGCCGCCGCAGCAGGGAAATGCGCGTCAGGTGAAATCGGACAGCTTCTGCCCGGAGGTAATCAACTCCTGCAACAGCATCTGCCGACGCTCTTGCGACGTATCACGGCTCACCATAAAGCAGATCGCCGCCACCGCCTGGCCGCTGCGTGAGCGAATCGGCGCGGCCATACAGCAGGTAAAGCTTTCGGAGAGCCCTTCCGTCATGCAATAACCCAGCTTACCAGCATGGTGGATTTCATCGAGAAACGCCTGCTTATCGAGAATCTGCCCGCTGGCGAGACGGTAATCTTCTTCTGGAATCAAATCGAGGATCGCGCTATCAGACCAGTTACTGAGCAGTAAACGCCCAGTCGCGGTCCAGGTAATGGGCACGCGTACACCGATATCTGAGGTGATCTTGAAGGGGTGCGCGTTGCTGCTCTCGGACAGCACCACCGTGTACTTGTTGCCCTCCAGCATACAAAGCTGCACAGTTTCGCCATGGCGCGCCACAATCTCGACCATCAACTGATGCGCGCGCCGGATCAGATCGTTGTGCGCCATGTAATCCGCACCGTAATAGTGCATCTCGCGACCGAAAAACACCGCACCATCTGCATCTAATTCCACCAGCCCGGCTTCACTGAGCAAACTGACCAACTCATAAACGCTGGATCGGGGTGCGCCAGTGGCATCGATCAAATCGCGCATCGCCATCGGCTGACGGGCAATATGCAACTGACGGAAAATATCAATAACCCGGTCAACACCGCGCGCCCGTGACGGTTTTTCATCCGGCATACGCTTACTCCCCTGTTGCATTGGTGCGATTGGAATACATGAAAAAAGAAAAGCATCATACACCCCAACGCAACAATTACCCATCCCCGTAAAAATAAAAATTAGTCACTGACGTTATATTATGGCGATCTATTTTGGGGCCTCGTTTTGGCGCAACGATTTTTTACTGACATTAAAAATGTTCGACGAAGGTCACATTCTTATTAAACGAACACTCCGCAATAAATTTATTTTGCGATCCCGACTACATCACAAAAAATTAAATAGCCGATCACATATTGCAAAAGCAAATCCACTGTGCAAATCTTGCCCTATCCGGTATTGCAGATTTAAGTCTGATATATCGGACAGACTAACAACTCCAGAAATGAGGCAATTTGCATGACGATAAAACGTTATGGCATTGAAGGCGGGACCGGCACTGGCGGGCAAATGTTGCCCTTCGCCCGTGCGGTAGAGGCCGATGGCTGGCTGTATATCTCAGGCCAGACGCCAATGCGCGACGGTGAGGTAGTGGAAGGCGGTATCATCGAACAAACCCAGTTAGCATTTGATAACTGCCTGACCATCATGCGCGAGGCAGGTTATCGCGTGGAAGATGTGGTACACGTCACAGCCGTGCTGACCGACGCACGCTACTTCAGTTCCTTTAATAAAGTATTCAGTGAGATATTCAGTGGAAATCCACCGGCACGCATTTGCAGCGTGCAGGATTTAGTGGTCGACTGCAAAGTGGAAGTGGATATGAAATGCTTCCGCGCCGATCGTAAATAATTATTACGGTTAAAACAGGCTGACGATCTTTTATTTTCTTCGCCCACACCAGGACAGCCTGTTATTAATTGATGCTTTTCATTTTGCTGTGAAATATCGGTGTTACGCCGACTCATAACCATTTTATAGAGAGCATAAAATGAACACAACATCGCTTAAATTCGGCGCCGCTGCGCTGGCATTACTGGTTTTAGCTGGCTGCACACCCACCGAAGAAAAAAAAGAGGCTGGCGCCGCACCGCAATCGGCCCTGCAGAACGTACTGCAACGCGGCACGCTGCGTGTCGGTGACTGCCTGAGCTTTGCCCCCTTTGGTTTTTATGACAAAGACGGCAACCCGGATGGTTATGACGTTGATTTGGCTAAAGCACTGGCCAAGGAGATGGGCGTGAAACTGGAGATGGTGAATACCACCAGCGCCAACCGTATTCCTAACCTGCAAACCAATAAAGTCGATGTGGTGTTCTGTAACTTCACACGCAATCTTGAACGCGCCAAAGAGATCGGCTTCACCAACCCGTATGTGGTGGCCAGTGAAGCGATGCTGGTGCGCAAGAACAGCGGTATCCAATCTGCGCATGATATGGCAGGCAAAACCATCGCCACAGTGAAGGGTTCAACCAATGGGGATGAAGTCCGTAACCTCGGTATTGATGTGAAAATTCAGGAATACGACTCATCGCAAGCCGCGATCCTCGCGGTGAAGCAAGGTCAGGCCGATGCGATGATCGAAGACAACAACTTCCTCGCCTATCAGGCCAAGCTCGATCCGACGTTAACCGTGACCAACGAAGCGCTGGTACCACTGGAATATAACGCCTTCGGTGTGAAACAGGGGGATCAGGTGTGGACCAACTATCTGAATGAATTCCTGTTTGAGATTAATGCATCGGGTGAAAACGCCCAGCTGTATCAGAAATGGTTCGGTAGCAAGCCACGTTACCCGCTGAATCCGCAATATTGATTGATGTGCGGCGCGGCAGTTGATGCCGCGCCGTTCGAAGGAGTCAAACCATGAGTTATCAATGGCTAACCCTCTGGCGCTATGCCGACACCTTTCTTGAGGCCGCATGGCTGACACTGCAGGTGACATTGCTGGCCTTCGTGCTGGCGGTAGCATTGGGTTTATTGTCGGCATTAGCGAAATCATCGCCTGTTGCTCCCCTGCGCTGGATCAGTCACTGCTACGTCGAGTTTATTCGCAACACGCCGGTGCTGCTGCAAATTTTCATCATCTTCTTTGGCCTGCCCTCGCTGGGCATCACCATGAGTGCCTTTACCGCCGGTGTGCTGGCGCTGGGCATCAACGTTGGCGCTTACTTGTCTGAAACCTTTCGTGCCGGGATTCAATCGGTGCCAAAAGGTCAGCTCGAAGCCGCTTATATTCTCGGCATCCCGCGTCGGCAAATCTTTCTCAGCGTGGTGCTGCCGCAGGCGGCACGCGCCGTATGGCCGGCGATCATCAACAACCTGATTCAGCTGCTGCTCGGTACTTCGCTGCTTTCTGCGATTGCCCTGCCAGAACTGACCGGCACCGCCACGGTGATCAACGCCCGCACTCTGCTGTATATCCAGACCTTTAGCGTGGTCGCGCTGGTCTATCTGGTGCTGAGCAATCTGTTCTCCTGGCTGGGCACGGTGGCAGGACGGCGCATGTTCCACCCGCCGCTGGTGACCCCGGTAAAAAAGTCCGCCTGGTGGTGGGCAAAAAAATGGCTGACTAATCCAGTGAAACAGGAGAATGCGCTATGAGCGAGCTTATCATCAGCTCTTTCCCCATCCTGCTGAAAGGACTGGGTATCACGCTGTTGCTGTCCATCGCCGCCATTATCGGCAGCACGTTACTGGGCTTACTAAATAAAACTGCTTCTCACCGCTTACGGTGAAAGAGGGGGTTTTCTCGTTATGAAAAGGACAGCACGCGTGATAGTTCTTACCCTGCTTTTTCAGCTTAACGCGGGCATCGATAAGATCCACGATA
>NZ_CAJCKS010000138.1:0-12863 GCF_903970985.1 Pantoea sp. ME81
AACAAAAAGAAAAGAACATGATTGTAAAAAGTGGAAGAAAAAGAGGTAAAGTGTATTTTTATCAAGCAGAAGACGGCATACGAGATATCTGAATGTGACTGGAGTTCAGACGTGTGCTTTACCGATCAGAACAGCCCGATGAGTGACAGCAAAAAACCGTCCGATGATATTTCTGCGGACGACCTGTGGGCTGAGGCAATGAACGAGCAGGCAACCACCAGCACGCCTGATCCAACCGAGAACGTTTTCAAATCGTTTGAAAGCAACGGTGCCAGTGGCTCGCTGCAAGACATCGATCTGATTATGGATATCCCGGTCAAACTCACCGTGGAACTGGGTCGCACCAAGATGACCATCAAAGAGCTGCTGCGCCTGACGCAGGGTTCCGTGGTGGCTCTGGATGGCCTGGCCGGTGAACCACTGGATATCTTGATCAATGGTTACCTGATTGCGCAGGGCGAAGTCGTCGTCGTGAACGACAAATATGGCGTGCGTATCACCGACATTATTACGCCATCTGAACGTATGCGTCGTCTGAGCCGTTAAGCATGTTAAAGAACGCGCAAATTGGCCAGCCTGTTCATAGCCAGCCGGTGGTCTCTACCGGTTCGGTGATTGGGCAAGTCAGCAGCGTGCTGGCAGTGATTGTTCTGCTGATTCTGGCCTGTGGTTGGCTGGCGAAACGCCTTGGCTTTGCGCCCAAAACCGTCAACACCCAGGCGCTGAAAATTAGCGCCAGCGTGCAGGTGGGTCGCCAGGAGCGGGTGGTGATTGTTGACACCGCCGATGCGCGTTTAGTGCTGGGCGTCACCGCCCAGCAAATTACCCATCTGCATTCGCTGCCGCCGCTGCCACCTGAAGAGCTGGTGAACAAAACCGTGGCGCCGCAGGATTTTCGTCAGCTGTTCCAGAATCTGGTTAAACGTCCCGGAAAACCCCAATGATGCGTCGATTGCTTCCCCTCTTGCCGCTGCTGTTGCTGGCACCGGTTGCCCATGCGCAATTGCCAGGACTGGTCAGCCAGCCACTGGCAAATGGCGGCCAGAGCTGGTCATTGCCGGTGCAGACGCTGGTGTTTATCACCTCGCTGACCTTTATTCCGGCCATTTTGCTGATGATGACCAGTTTTACGCGCATCATCATTGTTTTTGGCTTGCTGCGTAACGCCTTAGGCACGCCTTCTGCCCCCCCCAATCAGGTTTTGCTTGGCCTTGCGCTGTTTTTAACCTTCTTTATTATGGCGCCGACCTTCGACAAGATTTATAGCGACGCCTATTTGCCGTTCAGTCAGGACAAAATCAGCATGGACGTAGCGATCGACAAAGGCGCTCAACCGCTGCGTGAATTTATGCTGCGTCAGACGCGTGAAGCCGATTTAGCGCTGTTTGCTCGTCTTGCCAACACCGCGCCGATTCAAGGTCCGGAAGCCGTACCGATGCGCATTTTGCTGCCGGCTTACGTCACAAGTGAACTGAAAACTGCTTTCCAGATTGGTTTTACTGTGTTCATCCCGTTCCTGATCATCGACCTGGTGGTTGCCAGCGTATTGATGGCGCTGGGGATGATGATGGTGCCGCCGGCGACCATTTCTCTGCCATTCAAGCTGATGTTGTTTGTGTTGGTGGATGGCTGGCAGCTGCTGGTGGGTTCACTGGCACAAAGTTTCTACTCCTAGCGGCACACCTGGAAGTCGATGGCAACTCTCAATCCGGTCGGCCTGAAGGCCGCAACATATAACGCCAGGAGCGCAGCATGACACCTGAATCGGTTATGGTCATCGGCCAGGAAGCAATGCGAATTGCCCTGATGCTCGCCGCCCCGCTGTTGCTGGCGGCACTGGTCAGCGGTCTGATCATCAGCCTGTTACAGGCGGCCACGCAGGTCAACGAACAGACACTCTCCTTTATTCCTAAGATCCTTGCCGTTGCCGCCACCGCGGTGATTGCGGGTCCGTGGATGCTGAACCTGATACTGGATTACATGCGTAATCTGTTGACCAACTTACCTTATATCATCGGCTGATGATTAACCTCGATAGCAGCCAGCTGGTCCATTGGGTCGCGCAATTTTTCTGGCCGATGGTACGTTTGCTGGCACTCTTTGCCAGTGCGCCGGTGCTGAGTGAGAAATCCATTCCCAAGCGCGTGAAAGTGGGCCTCGCGGTATTGACGACCTGGATCGTCATTCCCGTGTTGCCTCCGGTAGAAGTCACGTTATTTACCCCCGCCGGTTTTTGGATCCTGTTACAGCAATTACTGATTGGTGTGGGGATTGGCCTGACGATGCAACTGGCGTTTGCCTCGGTGCGTATGGCCGGTGAAGTCGTGGGATTACAGATGGGCTTATCCTTTGCCACCTTCTTTGATCCTGGCAGCCGCCTTAACATGCCCGTGCTGGCGCGTTTTCTCGATATGCTGGCCATGCTGCTGTTTCTGACCTTCAACGGACACTTGTGGCTGATTTCGCTGCTGGTGGACAGTTTTCATACCCTGCCGATTAACGATCAACCCCTCAACGCCAATGCTTTTATGGCGCTGGTGAAGTCCGCCGGGTTAATTTTCCTTAATGGGATGATGTTAGCGCTGCCCTTAATTGTTTTATTGCTCACGCTAAACATGGCACTAGGTTTGTTAAACCGTGTTTCACCACAACTGTCGGTTTTCGCGATTGGCTTTCCGATTACCTTAACGGTGGGGATCCTTAGCCTGGGTATGATGATGCCACTGCTCGCCCCCTTCTGCGAACATCTCTTCGGCGAAGTCTTTGATTTACTCGCGCAGTTTGTCTCAGAACTCTCCCGCGCACGCTAATTAACGATTCTGTAGAAGTTCTTATGCGATAGTTAAGTATTCAAAATCAATCTGTGCATTTTTCGAACCATATTTCTCAGAAATCAACTGAGGTTATTCTGATAAATGCGCATTTCAGGTGAAAATTATTCTTATTAAACGGCGCTTCGCGTATTTTAGTCAGACGATTCCTAAGGTGATAAACCTTGAGAATTGGTTGAATAAATGCTCAAAGGGCTGTTTTTAAACAAAAAAAATTTTACAGCGATTTTTCTTGTCTAAATCCCTTTTTTCCGGCATTGTCAACACTCGCTGAAACGTCACACTTTCGCGATTCAAATGTTTTTAAGAATTGTCCTATCAGATTTGTCTGTGACTTGCGCGATAGTGACAGGGCTCTCAAAAACAGAGCGAATTACACACTTAATGCAAACTCCCGGCGATTCCCACTATCGCGGGGACAAGAGTGACGTGGAAGTAACACAACAAACTTCGCAGAAGGGTTCAGGGATAGAGTCATGATGGCGCACGGATATCATTCGCCAGTCTGCCGAGCAGAATAAAAAAGTGTCTTTGGAAATCTCTCTCGTACCGCAAACGCGTATTCATCGTTGATTTAAACGGATAACAAATTGGTGAGGGTCGCTATAATGCCAACGATTATTATGGATTCATGTAACTACACACGCCTGGGATTATCAGACTATATGTCGGCCAAAGGAGTTAAAAAGAAAAATATTACTCCGGTCTCTGATATTGAACAACTGCAACAAAGATGTGAACAGTTAAAGCCTGGTGTCGTATTTATTAATGAAGAATGCTTCATTCATGAATCCGATTCCAGCGATCGTATTCGTGCTATTATTATGCAGCATCCAGATACGCTATTTTTTATCTTTATGGCGATCTCGAACATCCATTTTGAGGAATACCTCTACGTTCGTAAGAACCTGATTATTACGTCAAAATCGGTTAAAACCTCGACTCTGGATTCACTGCTCGGTACTTACCTGCAAAAGAAACTCAGCGCTACCCCGCGTATTTCAGCAGGCCTGGACATTCACCCACTGACATTAAGTCAGACTGAATCAAATATGCTGAAAATGTGGATGTCAGGACATGACACCATTCAAATTTCAGACAAGATGCAAATTAAAGCCAAAACGGTATCGTCACACAAAGGTAATATAAAACGCAAAATTAAGACACATAATAAACAGGTTATTTATCATGTGGTACGACTGACCGATAATGTGACCTCCGGTATTTATGTCAACGTGCGATAGTCCTGCATGTAAACAGTTTGAGTAAATAGCCGTAGCCGACAAAGGGCCAATCCGCAGAAAGGCCCTTTGTCGTTTTGCCTGGATCTGCGAGCCAGGTCTCACTTCGCCCCCTAATCCTTTAGCCTGAACTGCCGATGCTTGTTCTCAGAACACCTACCCAAAATGAGAGCAAGGATATGAAAACAGCATCGATTGATGAGCAATATAAGCTCAGCATCTGGCAGAACCTGCGCCTGATGCCTCTTTTCAGCATGATCTTTGGTGGCATTCTGCTGCTTTTTGCCCTGTGTATCGGCCTCGCCAGCTATTTTTTAATCCAGAGTAATAATTCCCTCAACGATGCGACGGATGAAATTCAAATCCGTATGGGCATCTCTAATAGCTCGAACCATTTGCGTACCGCTCGTCTGAACGTGCTGCAATCTGGCGCCGCTGCCCGCATCGGTGAAATGGACGGCTATCGTGCCGATCTGGCGCGCACGGAGACCCGCATCAAGCAAGCGCGTGACGGTTTTAAAACTTACATGGACCGCAAGGCGAAAACGCCGGAGGATATCGCGCTGGATGCGCCACTCACCGCGGCATTCAATGACTATATCGATAAGGGATTGAAGCCGATGATTGAGTCGGCTAAGCAAGGCAGCTTCGAAGGGATCGTGGCGCAGGAAACCGACGTGACACGCAAGTTGGATGATGCGTATAACGCGGTATTGCTGAAAGCGATAAAAATTCGTACTGACCGTGCCGAAGCGATCAACGCGGAAGCTGCGCACCAGTCCCGCGTCGGCTTTATTGCCATGGCTGTGGCCTTTGCTGCTGCACTGGTATTGGTGCTCCTCACCTTCGTCTTCCTCCGCCGTGTGGTGATCAGCCCGCTGCGTCAGTCGGTTGAGCGTATTGAGCGTATTGCGCAGGGCGATCTGACCGCACCGGAACAAGCGTATGGCCGTAGCGAGATCGGTAGCCTGTTGCATAATCTGCAACTGATGCAGGCCGCACTGGTGCGTACCGTAGGCACCGTCCGCGAAGGCGCCGTTGCCATCTATCAGGGTTCCAGCGAGATCTCCGCCGGTAATACCGATTTGTCTTCACGCACTGAGGAGCAGGCTTCTGCGCTGGAGCAAACCGCTGCCAGCATGGAACAGCTCACCGCGACCGTGAAGCAAAATGCAGAGAACGCCCATCATGCCAGTCAACTGGCTGCGGATGCTTCCGGCAAAGCCCGTAGCGGTGGTGAGTTGGTGCATGGCGTGGTGAAAACCATGAACAATATCTCTGGCAGCTCGAAGAAAATTGCTGAGATCACCAACGTCATTAACAGTATCGCCTTCCAGACCAATATCCTGGCGCTGAACGCGGCGGTAGAAGCAGCGCGTGCCGGTGAGCAAGGGCGTGGTTTTGCCGTCGTAGCGAGCGAAGTACGCAATCTGGCCCAGCGCAGTGCCCAGGCCGCGAAAGAGATTGAAACGCTGATTGCCGAGTCGGTTGATCTGATTAATAACGGTTCACATCAGGTGGGTGAAGCCGGCTCAACCATGGGTGAGATCGTCGAGGCGGTGCGTCGCGTCACCGATATTATGTCGGAAATTGCCGCCGCCTCCGATGAGCAGAGCCGTGGCATTCAGCAAGTGAGTCTGGCGGTTACCGAGATGGACAACGTGACGCAGCAGAACGCCTCGCTGGTGGAAGAAGCCTCTTCAGCGGCAGCCTCGCTGGAAGATCAGGCGGGTCGTCTGACACAGGCCGTTGCGGCATTTAAACTTAACGATTCACCCGCATCGCGAGTGATGGCACCTTCATCAGGCACCCTGAAGGCCCCGACGCTGACACCGCGTCCAGCATTGGCAGCGGCGAACAGTAATGACAACTGGGAAACGTTCTAAACCTTCTCGCCGTCATTGATGGCAGGGGTTGATATGCATCAGGTGCACCTTATGTGCACCTGATTTTTTTATGCAGTCTTAAGCTTCCTCGTAGGGCTCAACAAACACCCCTTCCGCATGGTCGCTTTCATTAAAGAACCAAATCCCCAGCGGATAATCCTCCAGCGCCACCAGGTACATGGTCCCTTCATTAAAACCTTCAACTGCCAGTACTGTACCCACGCGACGTGGGCCGCCATCGGTTTTTACCGTTACGCGGTCATTCACCTGCATTGATTACTCTCCAGATATTGTCCTGAATACAGTGTAACGGAAGAAAATGGCGGCTGCCTGATCCGGATCAGCGTCGGGCGATTACCCACACTGCATGCACAATGCCCGGGATATAACCGCACAGCGTGAGCAGGATATTCAGCCAGAAGGCACCGCCAAAGCCCACCTGCAGAAATACACCCAGCGGTGGCAGTAAAATCGCAATCACAATTCGAATAAAATCCATACTAACTCCCTGATATCACTTCTTTATCGTCAAGCTTTAAGCATAGCCGCTGATTCGATTGATGAGATGACAGACGGGTAAAGTTCTGTCAAACCGCGGCTTTTCACTTTCTTAACAGTACGCAGAGAGACTTCTGACGCGGGTAGCCCGTACACTTCTTAGTACTGCACCAACCCCAAAGGCGCAGTCAACCTAAAAGTAACAAGGATTTTTGCCCGCGCAGCGCGGGCTTTTTTTTGCCTGAAATCTGCCCTTTCCTGCCCATTCTTCCCGTTGTCTATACTGATAAAGAATCTCATCGCCTCTGGGAGGCCGACCATGACAACCGCAAAAGAGTACAGTGACAACGTGCAGCGCGAAGTGAACATTGACGTTGAAGCATTGCTGGAAGCGATTCAGAAGAAAACCTCAGGCGAGGTTAAAGAGTTCATGGAAGCGGAACACGCTCACCGGGTAAAAGTGAATGGTGAAGCCTATGACTCCTATACAGAGCTGGCTGAGGCATTTGAACTCGATATCCGTGACTTCTCGATCACTGAAGTTAACCGTTGAAATCGATTTCAAAAAAATACCCGGCGGGATGGCCGGGTAAAGTAAATCAGTGAATTCGTTACACCAGGAAATTCTTAACACCTGAGTCAGATTACGCTTTAGTCAACACAAGACAAGTCCCAATCTTGCGTGTAAAACGAACAAAAATGCATGACCTTCCCCATTTGTTACCGAAAACACCGTGTGCCTACTGTGTTTCTTTTATGCGCAATGTGTGCACGTCCCTAATTGTTACTCTGTGGATTTAAGATTTATCCTGGAAGTTGACGTTAGCCACTCGCATAAAAGTGTGATCGTCATAACGCTATTATACTGATTACTCTCTGCTTTACGGACGCGCCTGGCGTAAGGAGTGTTGATGCTCAGACTTAACTCGTCGCTGATGATTGTGACCGATCTCGATGGCTCGTTGTTGGATCATCATGATTACAACTGGGATGCCGCCAGTGAATGGTTGCAGCGCCTCAAACAGCAGGCGATTCCCGTGGTGTTCTGTTCCAGTAAAACGGCCGCTGAAATGATCCCCTTACAGAAACGCCTGGGTCTTTCCGGTACCCCTTTCATCGCTGAAAACGGGGCGTTTATCGCTTTTAATGGCGAGCAGATTGCAGCGGAGGAACCGGGCGAAAATTATCTGGCGCTATGCCGCTCACTGAAAACCTTGCAATCCACTTTCCGCTTCAGTGGATTTCACGACTTTAGCGATGCGGAAGTGGCTCGCTTCACCGGATTAACACTGGCCGAAGCCAGTCAGAGCCGGCTGCGCGATGGTTCAGAAGTCATACTTTGGCGCGATGATGGTGAAAAGCTGGAGGATTTTCGTATGGCGCTGGCGGAACACAACCTGGCGCTCACCCAGGGGGGACGATTCTGGCATGTGATGCCAGCGGGCTGCGGTAAAGGCATCGCACTGCAGCAGCTGCAGCAGCATCTCGAACAGCGCAGTGGAGAGAAGCGGACCACCCTCGGCCTCGGTGATGGCCCCAATGATGTGCCGATGCTGGAGCAGGTCGATTATGCCGTGGTGATTAAAGGATTCAGTAAAACCCCGGTGATCCTCACGCGCCGCGATCAACAAAATGTCTATCACACCGCGCATGCTGGCCCGCTGGGCTGGCGTGAAGGGCTGGACTATTTTCTCGCGCAACCCGAATAACCCTCTGACCTAAGGATGAGAAAATGAGTGATTTTTACCAAAATGGTGTCATTACTAACTTTCATAATCTCACCCAACGCAGCGTTGAATCGCTGGAAAAAGAGATGGTACGTTTCGCGCGTAAACGCAAAATGGGGCTAATCCTGCCTTCCCTGTTCTCAGAACTGGAAGGTCCGGCGCTGGATAACATCGTCAATGAGCTGGCCAAAGTGCCTTATCTGGATGAGATTGTCATCGGTCTCGATCGTGCTGACCGCGACCAGTTTCTCTTTGCTCGCGAGTTCTTTTCTCGTTTGCCACAACGCCATCGCATCCTGTGGAATGATGGACCGCGATTGAAAGCGCTGGATGCTGAACTGGATAAAGAAGGGTTGTCGCCGAGCCAGCCGGGTAAAGGACGCAACGTGTGGTTCTGCACCGGGTATACGCTGGCCTCGGATCGCACCCAGTGCGTGGCGCTGCATGACTGCGATATCGTCACCTATGAGCGCAGCATGCTGGCACGCTTGCTCTATCCGCTTGCCAATCCAGCTTTCCAGTATGAGTTCTGCAAAGGGTTCTACGCGCGCGTCGCGGACGGCAAACTCAATGGCCGCGTGGGTCGCTTGCTGGTCGGCCCGCTGCTGCGTTCGCTACAAAAAGTGTATGGCCATTCTGAATATCTGGATTACCTCACCAGCTTCCGCTATCCGCTGTCTGGCGAATTCGCCATGCGCACCCATGTGCTGAACGGCATTAAAATTCCCGGCGACTGGGGGCTGGAAATCGGCGTGCTGTCGGAGATTTATCGCAACTACACCACGCGACAAACCTGTCAGGTGGAAATTGCCGATAACTACGATCATAAACATCAACCATTGGCAGAAGAAGATGGCACCGGCGGCCTGAAACGCATGAGCAATGATATTGTCCAGTCGCTGCTGCGCAAGCTGGCGACCATGGGCGTGCCACTCACCAGTGACTCATTCCGCGTGCTCAAAGCCACTTATTATCGCAATGCGCTGGATATGATGGAGATCTACAATCACGAAGCGACAATGAATGGCCTGAAGTTTGATCAGCATATTGAGGAAGCGGCGGTCGAGATGTTCACCCAGGCGATACTCGATGCCGGGCAATCCTTTATTGAGCGGCCCAATGAAAAACCTTTCATTCCCAGCTGGAGCCGCGTGCAATCGGCGTTTCCGGATATCCTGCAGCGCATATATCAGGCGGTGGAGGAAGATAACGAAGGCAAGGTTTAATCTTCTGCCACCACGCGGTTGCGGCCGCCGGTTTTCGCCAGATACAGGCGGCGATCGGCGGTGGCTTGCAGGCTCTCGGCATGATAATCGCCCTGCTCTTCGCTACCGGTCACGCCTGCCGACAGCGTGACGCTGAACGTGGTGCTGGCATTCACCAGAATCGTTTTTGCCGCTAAACGCGCACGGATGCGTTCCGCAACTGCACTGGCATCCGCCAACGTAGTTTCCGGCAGTACAATACAAAACTCCTCTCCGCCGATACGGCCCGCCACATCATATTTACGCAGCGTATGGCTAATCACGCCCGCCACCCGAATCAATGCCTGATCGCCTGCCGCATGTCCCCAGGTATCGTTCACTTTCTTGAAGTGATCGACATCCAGCTGAATCACCGCGAGGGGCGTTTGCTGCTGCTGGCTGCGGGCAGAGATCGCCACAAACTGTTCAAAGAACGCATTGCGATTGAGCAACCGCGTCATACCGTCGTAATTGGCACGCCAGGTGAGTTTGGCGGAGAGATCGTCCATACGGCGCACCAGACGAATAATGACCTGATGCACGACCAGCAGTAGCAGTACAAACAGCAACCACATGCCGAGCAAGAACAGCGATACGCGGCCCAGTTCCTGTGACATCCCCTGCCTCAGGCTCTGAATATTCACGATATACGCGTCCACATTCTTTAATTTGCTCCAGCTGGCAAACTGGGTGCCAAGGCGCATCACACCTCCAGGCAGTTGCCGGATTCGGCTCTCCAGACGCTCCTGCTGTTCTGGCGTCAAGGGCTCATCGTTGGGTGCATGCAAGCGAGTGATTTCATTTAACGAGCGGTCTACCATCAGCAACTTGCCTTGTAGCAAGCTGTGTCGTGCTTCGGCCATCAGCCCATGTATCCGCGCCTGGGTGAAATCCATCGACAGTACACCGTACCAGTAACCATGACTGACGATCGGCGTGCTCACTGTCATCATTAAACCTTCGTTAAATTCACCCTGATAGGCTTCACTCCAGCGCAATCGACCGCGCTGCGGATTATCCGGTGCCTGATCGCGAAAATAGGGGCGCTCCGTCATGGTGGTATAGCTTTCTATCAGCTCCTGCGGACTTTGCGGAGGCCTTGAACTAATAAAAAAACCGGCGCGCGAGATATACCAAAAGCGTGAGTGAAAATCCTGTCCCGGGTCGCTGAACTGCATGATAAAGCTGAATTCCATGGTGGCGCGCAATTCCGCATTGATGTGGTCGCTGTTGCGCAGCAGCAGGGGATCGCGCATTAACCAACTGTCACTCACGCCATTCAACGGCATACTGCGCAGGCTGGCCAACTTTAACTGCCAGGTCGTTTGCTGGCGCAATTGTTGAAAGCGGGTAATGGCTTCGCGCGTTTGACTCGAATCCAGCGGATGCATCAACGCATAGTTGAGCATTCTCTCGTAATACGTCAATTCATCGATGCTTTCCTGAAATCGGCTGTCGAGGTTTTTCTGGATTTCAGCCAGTTGTGCGCGCTGACGCTCCTCATAGTTATTTTTTAGCTCAATCGCTTCATGCACGGTAAGAAATGCAGAGAACAAAAAGACCGCCAGAAAGCAGAGATGCACCGGCAAAAAAGGATTACCTGTGCGTGGCGTCAAAGGCGAAGTGGGCATGGGCAACAGTTATTCAATAAAGGGCGGATGCGAAAAGTGTAGTCAGCAGGAGAAAAGTCGTACAGGCAGGGATCAAAGGAAAATCAGATAGGTAAAAACGCAACGGGACGGATTGACCGTCCCGCACACGCTTAGCTGGCCAGCTGGCGCGCTCCGGATAAGTGACTCAGTTCGTCACTACGGAACGCCTCGCGTCGCACGCTGTAGCCATCATACCAACGACACTCTACCATTCCGCTGGCATAGCCGGTCACCACCATCGTGGGTCCGCCCTCTTTGTGCTGAACTTCATCACTGATCGCAAAGGTCATACCGCGCCCTCCCTTTTTCCGTTGAATGAACGGATAAAGTTATAGCAGCTGCACCCCATTTACGCCTATAGGATAATGTTATTACTGTGACGAAATCGGAATAAGCAGTGTAAAATGTTGTTTATAAAAAAAGCCGATAAAAATTATTATCGGCTTTGAAACACTTTCCCGGGTGGGAAATCAGATTTTGCAACCTTCGCAGTCCGCTTCGTCGCTGATATCAGCCGGGACTTCATTGGCTTTTTCAGCCGCTTTCGCTTCAGCCTGTTCCAGCTGCGCATCGATATCAAATTCAAACATATCGTCGTTCATCATCGTTCTCCTGACCCGTGATTGATAAATTCCTGCGCTTTATACCGATTTACCGCGTACTTTCGCAACCAGATTTACCGCCAACAGCACGATCGACCCAATGATAAAGCCGAGTACCAGATTGGCACCGTTGCTCAGCAAGGCGGAGATAACGCCGTGGAAGCCGCTGCTGTACTCCTCAATCGCGTGATGCAACGGCGCGATACCGTGCACAATAATGCCGCCACCGACCAGGAACATTGCCACCGTGCCCACCACCGTTAACACCTTCATCAACCAGGGGGCCAGCGCCAATAGCGCACCGCCAGTCGCCTGAGCCAGCGTGGAGGACTTTTCCCGCAGCCAGTATCCGAGGTCGTCGATTTTCACGATCATCGCCACGATGCCGTAAACACCAATCGTCACCAAAATCGCAATCCCCGCCAGAATCAGCACCTGATTCAACAGCGGTGCTTCAGAGACAATCCCTAAGGTGATTGCCACAATTTCGGCAGAAAGAATGAAATCAGTGCGTACAGCGCCTTTCACTTTATCTTTTTCGAACTGGCGCGGATCCTGCTGCGCCAGCTTGTCCAGACGCTGTTGACGTGCCTCCGGACTGCTTTCAGCCTTATCGTGATTCAGGCTGTGCAGCACCTTTTCCACGCCTTCATAGCAAAGGTAAGCGCCGCCCAGCATTAACAGCGGTGTGATTAGCCAGGGCGCAAACGCCGAGATAATCAGCGCCAGCGGCACCAGAATTAATTTATTAAGAAATGAGCCTTTTGCGACGCTCCAGACCACGGGTAATTCACGGTTGGCTTTTACGCCGGTGACCTGCTGCGCATTGAGTGAGAGATCATCACCCAATACGCCAGCGGTCTTCTTTGCCGCGACTTTGCCCATCACTGAAATATCATCAAGCAGCGTCGCAATGTCATCCAGAAGCGTGAGTAAACTGGTTCCTGCCAAAATAGTTATCCTTATTCCGGTTCGTGATCCTGACAACAGGGGCATCGCTCAACCGCCGTTACTGACATATCAGCGATGCCCGCACAGTCCCATTCGACGCGAAGTGTTTGCCCGGCAAGATCGCCAGCGTGCACATATTTGCTGACCGGACTTTCCGTCATTCCGCTGATCTCCTCGGTGGCCACCAGTTGCTCGCCTAAATAAATGCGTGCCGTTGCATGAGTGTTCACC
>NZ_CAJCKS010000139.1:0-12769 GCF_903970985.1 Pantoea sp. ME81
TTACACTAGTATGCGTTCATCCGTTTTTTATTTTCTTTATTTGTGTGCGAGTTTGTTCTCTTCCTATTTCTTTTTTTTTTTCCAATCAGAAGCCGGCAAACGAGTTTTCTGAATGGGATTGGATTTCGGTCGTGTCTTTTTCCGTTCTCTGATACACCACCGCTTCGGTGATCACTTTCACGCCGCTGTTTTCAGCCTGCTGTGCGGCAATCCCGCCGTGATACTGGGCGTCGATTGGGCAAAGCGGCATGCAGTTGTTATTGCCGCAGCAGGCCGGACGGCCATCGTAACTGTGGCTGTTGCGACCCGTGCTGTCATCGAGCACGGTGAAGTCGGGTGCCAGGCGTGCGGTCACGCGTTGCTGCAACCAGGACGCCGGCACGCGCTCCATCGGATAAGGTTTGCTGCGCGGCGAACCATTGTCCGGCGATCCGCCTACCCCCGCGATCACTTCGGCCTGATAGTAGTAATCTTCCAGGTCCTCATAACCTATCGGCCAATCTTTACCCACGCCATACTGGCTGTGCTGACGGAAGTCGTTGGGAACAAAGCGCCACAACTGCGCCGCCCAGTGCCAGCTGGTGCCACCAAACATGCGAATGTACTGCGCAGCAAACGGATGCGGCCCGGCCTGATGCAGGTAATCATTCGGTTCTGGTGTATAGCGCGGATGCGGTGCCTTAGGCGAGAACGGATACGGCGACATAAAGTCAGATTTGAACGCCGATGCTCGGAAACGCTCAACCAGCTGATCGCGTGCTACTTTCGGGCCGGACTCCAGTAACAGTACTGATTTACCTGCTTTTGCCAGACGGGTCGCCAGCAGCGAGCCGTTAACGCCCGCGCCGATAACAACCACATCGGCGGAATTGTTGTTTTTCATAACGACATTACTCTTCTGAATCAGGGCTGTTGCGCCCAGCTACCACATTTGCCGTAGGAGAAACTCGGCGGCACTAATTTGTCATCCACCAGCAGATTGGCGAGCGTGTTCACGTAGGTGACATACAGCGCGTGATTGCCCTTGCCGACCACACCGTTGTACCAACCACCGAGTATCGCTTTGGCTAACTTTTCGCTGTCCGCATCCGAGACAAACGCCAGGTGATCTTGCTGCAGCAGTTCTGGCTGGTTTTGCAGTAACGCCTTCAACTGTGCCAGCGCAGGAAGAAAACCTTTCTGCGTCTGACTCAGGGCCAAAAGCAGCGCACGCCCAACGGTGGCGTTCAGGGATTCTTGTTGCGTCAGCAGTTGTGAAATCTGCATAAAATCATCCAGCCCAGCCACATTGGTCGGTGACTGGGCGGCGTTAAGGCGCGGCAACGGCAAAAGCTGGCCTGCGGCGCTGGCAATCGTCACCAGCCCGACCATCTTCAACACGCGGCGGCGTGAGTAGTGCTTCATAGTGTCTTCCAGTAAAAACGTCGCCTGCCATCACAGGCGACAGAATAAAATCAAATCTATTTTTTATGTCTGCGGCGTATCAGCCACCACACCAGCAGTGCAATCACCACCAAGGCACCGACGCCCACCCCGACCTGCGCCAGCATCACCAGTGGTGATGACGGTCCACCACGACGGATCTCCGCCACCTGATCAGGTGAGACGGTTGCGTCAACATTGCCGTAGTGATGCAAGATCCAGTTCGACAGCGTGGCAACTTGCTGATCATCAAGCTGATTCAGTGCGTTCGGCTGCGAACCAAACGGCGGCATAAACACATCACCTTCGGCGGTATGACGCTGCACACCGTAAAGAATGGTAGCAATCAGGTTCGACGGATTACGCTCTGCTGTAGCACTATTATGGAATAGGCTCGGATAAAACGCGTCTTTGGTTCCCTGGCCGCTGCTGCCGTGACAAGACGCGCAATTGCCGGAGAACAGGCGAGCACCTTCATCGCTGGTGGGCGCGTTGAATGCATCACCACGGAACGCCACCAGATTTTGAGCCGCTTTACCCTGTTCGAAGCGCGAAGCGCCGCTCGCAGGTGCATCTTTATCCGTCACGCTGCCCATGTATTCGGCAATGGCGGCCAAATCGACATCCGATAAGTGCTGGAAGCTGTGGGTAATCGCCTCCGCCATGCTACCAGCAGCCTGGGCTTTCCCCGCGAGACGACCGGTTTTCAGGTAAGTGATAAGATCCTGCTGTGACCACTGGCCAATCCCACTCACCGCGTTGGCGGTGATATTCGGCGCGAACCACGGGCCGACCTGCGCACCAGTAAAGGCATCACCCTCTTTCTCCTGCATCAGGAAACCGCGTGGGGTGTGGCAAGTGCTACAGTGCGCTGCGCCATCCACCAGATAGCGTCCGCGATTCCAGCTGTCAGAGTGTGACGCATCCGCTGTGTAGCCCGGTGCTTTCAGGAACAGCGCGTTCCAGAACATCATCGAAAAACGCAGATTCAACGGGAACGGCAGATGGGTCTCTTCCGTCGTGTTATCCACCGGCTGCACGCCTGACATGAAGTAGGCGTACAGCGCATGCACATCTTCATCCGTTAAGGTGGCGTACGCGGTGTAAGGCATCGCCGGATAAAGATTGGCGCCATCGGCACGCACACCTTTACGCAGCGCATCAGCAAATTGCTGCTCACTGTAGTTGCCAATCCCTGCGACCTTCGACGGCGTGATGTTGGTGGCGATGATTTCACCCACCGGTGACTCAATCGCTTTGCCACCGGCGAAGGGTTTACCGTGTTCAGCGGTATGACAGGCAGTACAATCTGAGGCTACCGCTAAATATTCACCTTTTTTGACCAAGGCATCATCAGCGGCATGAGCGGCACCGCTCGCCAGTGCCAGAACCAGCGCGATCTGTTTTATTTTCAACATGATTACGCCTCCAGAGCCTGTTTAACGATGGCATCAGCGGCTTTAAAGGCGAGCGCCACCATCGTCAAGGTGCTGTTACCGCAGGCGGTACTTGCCATCGCCCCGCCGCCCGGCAGGAACAGATTGCGGTGATCGTGAGCGCGACACTCATTATCCACTACCGAATTAGCCGGGTCGTTACCCATGATGGTGCCACCCATGATGTGCTTGCTCTGGTTGAATTGTTTCGAGAACTTCTTATCGATCGCGCCCATCGCTTCGGCAATCTTGTCAGCGATCGGTTTGGAGTAGTTCAGGTACGAACGGCGAACATAGTCGCCCACATTGTAGTGAATGGCCGGTTTCGGCAGACCAAGCCAATCCTTTTTATCGCTCAGCGTCAGGCGGTTATTGGCATCAGGCAGGATCTCATGCGCCAGCACGATATCGGCGGTGCAGGCGGTCATGCGGCGGATCTCTTCATCCAGTGCTTTACCCACCAGCCCTTTCTCCAGTGCGCCAAAAGTGACGAAGCGGTTGCGCGCAAAGTTGTTGAAGCGGAAGTAAGCGCCAGCGTGCTCAGAACGGAAATCGCCTTGCGAGGTTTCCATAATGCCGCTATTCACCACCGGTCCTACGCCCGCCCAATAAGGTTCATCCAGCGTTAAGGTCATGGTGATTTGTGGATGGTCCATCATGTTGCGGCCGACTTGATCGGAGCTATTCGCAATGCCGTTCGGGTTGCGCGAATCAGCAGACATCAGCAGCAATTTTGGTGTTTCCAGCCCGTTACACGCAATGATGAACAGCTTGCCGCTGACACGATGGGTTTGCTTGTGCTGATCGTAGTAGTGCACCGCTTCGATTTTGTTGCCGGCATTGGTTTCAATACGCCACACCACCGCGTTATCAAGGATAGTGGCACCTTTGGCTTCGAGGCGGGAAAGTGCCGTCGCACCATCATACTTCGCGCCCACCGGACAAACCGGCACGCAGTTGTTATTGGCGCAGCATGCCGGGCGATCGTCATAGGACATACCGCTGTTACGGGCCTGCGCGGTAGGGATGTTGTGCAACCCCAGCTTCTCGCGCACCACTTCGGTAAAGCGTGCTTCACCCGGTCCAAACGGCAGCGCGGGCATCGGATAAGGTTTCGAACGCAGTGGAGGCCATTGCAGTGCCGGATCGTCCGGTCCACAAATGCCGAGTTTATATTCAGCACGGGCGTAATAAGGTTCCAGCGTCTCATAATCAAACGCCCAGTCACGGCCAACGCCGTAACGAGAATGCAATTGCATATCTGCTGGCGTTAAGCGCCAACATGTGCCCGCCCAGTGCCAGGTCGATCCACCCGCATAGCGCACATAGCTTTGCGCATAAGAGTCTTCGCCGCTTAATTGCAGATACCCTTTGCCCGCCCCTGCCGGTTCCGGATGCGGAGCCCAATCGCGTGACGGATAGCACTCAATAGGATTACCTTTGGCCGCCAGGGGTAGATTGCGATAATTTTCAACGATTTCGGCACGCGAAACGCGCGGACCGGCTTCCAGCATCAATACCGGAATGCCGGCATCAAGCAGTTGTTCAGCGATCACCACACCGACCACGCCGGTGCCAACGATCACCACGGGTGACTGAGAAGGAGCTGCCATATTATATCTTCTTTTATTGGTCAGAATTGCGGTACGGGAAGAACCGGTGTGTTGGTGCGCTGCCAGTTATTTGGCCCACTGATGCCGTAAGACGGAATCGTGATGGTGTCCATCGTGGTGTGCCAGGTCAGCGCCTGTTCATAAGCGAACGCTTTTGCCGAACGTTTCGGTTCGAGGCAGCCGGTGTACCAGCCAAAGATGATTTTGTGCGCCAGTTGCTGCAAAGCACCTTCCGGAATCGCCGGGAAGAAATCTTCAACGATCTGCGCCTTATTGGCTTTGGCAATCGCCAGCAGATGATTGAGATTTGTCATGAGTTCCGGCTGTTCGAGTTCCAACAGCGCCAACATGCGCTGCCCGACCGCATCATCCAGTTTGTGATTGACCAGAAGACGAGATATCTGCATGAAAGGAATGAAATTTTTCGACGAGTCTGCAAACGCCAAACGCGGAAGCGCCGAGGTGATCAGGCCGCCTGCCACGATCACAGCGCCGGACAGTAATACTCTCCGACGTGACAACTGGACCTCGCCAAACGGCAGGTCTTGCAACTTACTCATGGTGTATCCCTGTTAGTGACACGGCTCAAAACCATCGCAAGGCGAAGGTGAAAAAATCTAATTATTTGAATAACGTAACAGCACCACGATTTAACAATCACATAACGCAATGTTAATCAGATGCCTTATAACGACACGGACTTTTAATATAATAAATGGTTCTTAAACAAAAGCCATACGTAATGATGTTTTAAAATCAAAATTGAGCGAGTTTGGGCATTAAAAGCTAACGCATAATCACTTCGAGTGATGTATGTCCCAATAGGGATAAGGGCTGCGAGATGTGAGGATTATCATGACCATAAAAAAAGCCGCCATCCCAAAGAGATAGCGGCTTGCAAAACAGCAGAAACTTACTTGCTCAACGTTGCATTCAGCGCATCAATGGAAGTCTGCAAGCCCGCTTCCACGCTCATGGTAAGGTCTTCCATCTCCAGCGAGACGTCGCCGTTGTAACCGGTCATGCGCAATACAGAGAAGAACTCTTTCCACCACTTCAGATCCTGACCGCAACCGACAGCAACGTAGTTCCAGGTCCGGGTTTTCGTGTTCGTCACCGGTTGATACTCCATCAAGCCGTCAACGTCGGCCAAACCACGCTCAATACGCGCGTCCTTGCCGTGGACGTGGAACACTGCCCCTTCCAGCTTACGTGCAGCAGCAATCGGGTCCGCACCCATCGCAATCAGGTGCGAAGGATCGAGGTTCATGCCGATCATGTCATCCACCTCGTGACGCAGGCGCAGCAATGTCGAGGGGTTGTACACCAATTGGCATGGGAACTCTTCAATCGCGATTTGTTCGACGCCATGCTGTTTAGCGTGCTGGACAAATTTCTTCCACCACGGAATGGCCACCTCATTCCACTGATAATCGATTACACCCGGCATATAATCTGGCCATGAGATGGTAGAGGTAATCCAGTTCGGCACGCGATCTTCTGGCCCCCCACCTGGCAGGCCACTCATCATCACGATCTTTTTCACGCCCAACTTGCCTGCCAACTCTACCGCGCGATAGCTACTTTTCGTGTGTGTCTCACCCAATTCACCCGGTGCCAACGGGTTCCCTGAGCAGTTTAACGCCACGATGCGCATTTCTCGTTCAGCCAGCTCTTGCTTGAACTTCTCCAGTTTTTCTGGCGAGGCCAGAAGTTCCTCTGTTTTCACGTGCGGACAGGGTGACCATCCACCTGCCGTCATTTCTACGCCCTCAATACCGTAGCTTTTAACTTTATCCAGCATCGCCGCGAAAGGTAAATCCGCCAGAACGTCAGTACATAATGCAAGCTTCATTGTTTAATCCTTCATCTGGTGCGTAAATCACGCTTTCTCAAATTGTTCGATAAATTCTTGTTTGGTTTTTGCATTGGCTAATAACGTGGTTTTCACTTCATCGCCGAGCAAATTGGCAATATCAGCTAACAGTGGAATATGTTCATTTTCAGTTGCCGCAACAGCAACGACGACAAACACCACCTTTCCAGCGCCCCAACTCACACCATTTGGAAATTGAAAAACCTGATACCCGGTTTTAATCACCTGGTCGAGGTTCTCTTTCGCACAATGAGGGAAAGCAATACCCGCCCCAATATAGGTAGAAACGCTTTTTTCACGCGCTAACATGCCATTGATAAAGCCAGGTTTTACATAACCGGACTGCTCTAACGCCTTTGCCGCTATCTCAATGGCTTGGTTTTTATTCGCTGCCCGACATTGCAAATGCAGCGCATCTTCCGTCAGTTTCAACATCGTCATTCCTCACTTTTCGCGAGAAGTTAAGTTATTGGCGATAAAGCGCGGGCTGCTCTGGAATCACCACGTCATGTTTCTCGCCATCTTTCAGCGAAGCCAGACCGGCATCACAGACCAGCGCGACGACGTAGCCATCCCAGGAGGAAGGGCCGCTCATTTCGCGACCATCACGCACGCTGTCAACAAAATGCTGAACTTCGCGATCGTAAGCCGTTGCAAAACGTTCCATGCAAGATTGCGCAATGTGTTTTGCATTGCCGTTCAGTGAGCGGGTACTGATGAACTGTTGCTCCGTCAAGGCGGCGATGGCATTTTCACCAATCACTTCACAGCGGATGTCGTAGCCGTAGTGGCAGTTCACAAACAGTTCATCGTCAATACGAACACCGGATTCGGTTTCGAAGATCACAATCAGCGGATCCTGCAAGTGCGGCAATGCGCGGCGGGTTTTCTTACGCGGCTTGTCTACACGCACAGACGTGATGTTTTCGTTCAACAAATAGCGAATGATGTCGATTTCGTGAGTGGCGGAGTCGTTAACCGCCATCTCAAGCGTGTAGCTCTCTGGTACTGACGGGTTGCGGTGAGCACAGTGAATCAACATGATGTCGCCCAACGCGCCACCCTCAATCGACTGCTTCAGCGCCTGATAACCCGGGTCAAAACGACGCATAAAGCCCAATTGTAAAAGGCGCTTACCCGCTTTTACTTCTGCATCAATAATTTCTTTCGATTCATCAGCCGTTGGTGTCAGCGGTTTTTCGCAGAATACGGGCTTGCCCGCATTAAAGGCCGCCAAAATTTGCGCTTTGTGTACCGGACCAATAGAGCAGATAAAGACTGCATCGACCAATTCGGAATTGATCATCTCTTCTGCATCATAAAACGCGGTGGCACCAAATTCGTTCGCCACGGCATCGGCTGTTGTGTGGTTAATATCGCAAACAGCAGTGACTTGCGCGCCGGAAATAACATGGTGGAAACGTTTCAGATGGTCCCGGCCGATCATGCCCAGACCAATTAAGCCGATTTTGACTGTCATTTATTCATCCTCAGGTTAAAAACGAAATTTCTTTTCAATCTGTTCTAGAGTCAGGCCACGCGTTTCTGGTAAATATTTCACCAGCAGAATAAGCATGATGACGTTGGTCGCGCCGAAGAAACCGAAAGTCATGCCGCCACCGTAATGGCTAAGCAAATAAGGGAAGATGGATTGGATCATAAAGTCGAAGATCCACAGGCCAAATACCGCAAAGCCCATGCCGACACCACGCATTCTTAATGGATAGATTTCCGCTAACATCAGCCAGAATACCGGCGCAATCCAACCCTGCATAAACACCAGGAATACCAACATCAAGCCAAGAATGACATAAGGTGCGTTGGCGAAATTGGCATGCAGCGTATCCACTCCGTTGACGGTTTCAGTGTGGAAGAAGAATTTAAACGCAAGGCCAATCAACACCAGGCTAACGGTTACCCCAGCCTGACCGGTGAAAAACATTTTTCGGCGTGAATGCTTGCCAATCAACGCCATGCCCAGCAGCGTCGACAATACGGAGATAATGCCGTTTGCCACCGCGCCGGTAACCGCTGCCGCATCACCGAGCCCAGTTGCTTTCAGGACGGTTGGCGCGTAGTACATGATGGTGTTGACTCCAGTCACTCGAGTGGCCAGCACAATCATTAAACCAATCAAAACCAGTTGAATCACCCAGCGATTTTTTAGCTCAGCGAACAGATTAAACTTCACCTGATCAGCCTTAACGATCTGCTGAATCTCTTTCACTTCGCGGTCTACTTCCTCCGGAAGGCGCAATGTTTTCAGCACCTTCACGGCCTTATCCGTTTCGCCACGGCGAATAAAGAAGCGTGGCGATTCAGGCATCATTAACATCCCGAACCACAAAAGCGCACCCGGCAGTGCGGGAATCGCCAGCATAATGCGCCAGTTGTGCTGCATCTCTGGATACAGGTTTACAATCGCAGCGTTAACGGAATACGCCAGGAATTGCCCGGTCACGATCATTAATTCGTTGACCGTCACCAATCGTTCACGCTGATCTACCCGCGCTAATTCGGAAATATAAATAGGTACTGTAACGGAGGCACAGCCCACCGCTAAGCCCAGAATAAAGCGGGCCACAATCATTGAGGGCACATCCCAGGCGAATGCAGTGCCTAAAGCGCCAAACATAAAGATAGCTGCAACCCATAGCAGGTTTTTACGCCTCCCCTGTTTATCCGATAAATATCCGCCAAATAACGATCCAAGTGCCGCACCGAATAACAGGAATGAGGTAATAAAACCTTCCTGCGCAGGTGTCAGATTCAGGTCATACTTCATGAAGATCAGCGCACCGGAAATAACACCGGTATCATAACCAAAGCATAAACCACCAATTGTTGAAACAATGGTGATTAACCGCATGCGCTGAGGATTTTGCAGGTTCGTTTTATTATACATAGCTGTTCCATCTGGTTGTAAGGTAAAACCGTTGCAAGCCGTATTTTTGGTCAGTCGTCGCTGAGGAATTTTACGCAGCCTGAATCAGAACATTTAATTAATGCACAACATCATTATTGTTATTTTTCTGGCAACGCTGAACACGCTGTCAGTCCCCTTCTCGTTACAACAACGTTATATCAAAGTGAATTCCAAACACCAGTTGCTCTCGCCCACACGATTTAACAGCGTGCGAAAGATCATATATTCCTCATAAAAATCACAAAAACCAGTGATTAAAGTCACATTGCAAATATTGTGCGTTGACATAGCAAGAATGAAGACAGATTAAAAAAAGCCATTTTTTCACATTTTTGTTAAAATATTTCTTAGCGACTATGGCACGCATTTAATGGCGCTTATCGCCTGTGGTTTCGTCAATTTTGTATTTCTACCTGTTCGTACACAGCAATTTTGATGATATTTTCACTTTAGCCCTCAACTTATCCTTATTGAGTGCAAGTTCATGCCGCTCAACATAACATCATGCTTTCCTGGTATTTAATGTGTGGGTATGTTTTGATTAAAATAAAAGTGTGACGACGATCAAATTTATATTTTAGCCAATGTTTAAAAAACAAAAATCAACACCTGGCACTCTCCTAAAATCATCAACGCCTTACCTGTCAATGGATTAAATATCAGTAAAAAGCAAAAATGATGATTACGAGGCTGAAAACTAATGCAAGAATAGCGCTATACCAACAGGAGCTACCATGATTACCTTTTGCATAAATGAACATCCCTCCGCCCGTGGCTTCGACAACAGTTTGCGTCCGCGCCTGGCGTTTATGTGCAAAGCAGAAGGTAAAGAAGAGGCCATTCCTCGCGTCATGCACAAGCATGATGACCGCTTTGAAGTGATGTTCATACGCTCAGGCAGTGGCATATACAACATCGATGGCCGAGGCTATAACGTCAAGCAAGGCGATATCATGTTGTTTAACGCGAATGTACTTCATGACGAAAGCCCTGATGCGTCAGACGATTTATTGATCTTCAGTTGCGGCGTTGAACAACTTAAGGTTGATGGCTTGCCTCTCAATGTTCTCACCACGCGCGCCCAACCTGCCGTGATGCCCAGCGGTGAGTTTTATGATGAAATTTGCCAGTTGTTTGATCAGATGTGGGCACACGTTAACAGCAAACGGCTCTTTAGTGCCGAAATCGGCGATAACTTACTGAGCGTGCTGTTATTACTGTGCCGCAATATCTGGATTGAAAACAAACAAGAGCAGGAGAGCAATAACACCCTACTGGGACAACGCATCAAAGATTACATTGATAATCACTATAAAGAAGATATCGCACTGAGTTCGATCACCGCTGCATTGAATATGAATCAATTTTATCTGGCGCACGTATTTAAAGATTATTCAGGTTATTCACCCAAACAATATCAGACACGTCGCCGAATTGGCGAGGCGCAAAATTTGCTATTGAGCACCAATCTGGGGGTCACTGAGGTGGCTAACGCCGTGGGTTACGATAACGTCAATAACTTCCATCGCATCTTTCATAATCTTGTCGGCATTCCACCTGCACGCTATAAAAAATTCTGGCTGACAGGACAACTCAATCGTTAATTTTTCGTTCTTCCAAAAGCAAAATGCCCTCTTTCGAGGGCATCTTTTCATAGCGCAATCTTATTTCAGTGTAATACGCGCAATACCATCGGTGCCTTTAGTTGAAGAGTCTTTATTGAACTCGGCCTTCAAGGTCACATACAGGGTATTGTTATCCGGTCCAATCAGCAGGCTGTTGGGATTCTGTTCGAATGACCAACTGTTCTTCACTGCGTAAGTGGTGGCATCCAACTGCAGTACTTTCTTCGATTCGCGCTGGCTGATGAAGATCTCATTGCGCTTCGCATCGAATTTAATACCCAGAGAATCACCCTCGATACGCTTGATCACTTTACCGGTGCGCTCGTCAAAGACCAATGTGGCTTTGCCTTTAGAATCGTCAGTCACAAACAGGCGGCCAGTGGATGGATCTTCTGCCATGTTCAGGAACAGATACTCTTTACCGTCACCGGCTGTCCAGCGCTTCTCGATTTTGTGGGTGCGCGGATTAATCACCAGGATTTCGCCAGAGCCGTTGGCCGCATAAATACGTTCAGTAACCGGAGAGTAAATAATGCCCGTTACCCATTTGCCCGCATTTTTAATCTCGGTTTTCAGTTTGAAGGTCTTAGTATCGACCACGGAGATATAACCTGGATCGGCCACTCGACCGACATACAACTCATTGCCATGCCAAAGCACTTCACGCGCACCCGCTGGGTAGCCTTCTTTGCTGATTTTGCCCGGGAACACTAAACGCTGCAGCACTTTACCGCTTTGCGCGTCCACTTTGGAAATAGCGCCATCCAGTGAGTTGGTGGTGTAGAACACGCTGCCCTGCTCATCGATCGCCGTACCAAAGTTTTTCAGATCGGTGTGAGTCTCACCCTTGGTCTCAAGCGTCGCAGGATCAAGACGATAGATCATACCGCCGTTAACATCTTTGAATGCCTGTGCGCTGGCGACAAACAGTGCTTTCGATGCTGGAGAGTAGGCCATTTCGTACAGACCATCGCCCAGGTCGCGTTTCAACACTGCGGTATCAACCGGTTTTACAGTCTCAGCGGCTGGTGCCTCGGCTTTTTTGGCTGGTGCCTGGCAAGCCGTCAGGCTAAATGCTGCGGCGATCGCCATAGCAACAGTGGCTTTACGCGGGCTAAACAACGATTTCATGCTGAACTCCATCAATGGATGAACGGCTCCGACCACATCGTAGCGGGCGGAAAATATAAGAAGAATGAGAATCATACGCATTAACGTAAAGTAATCAAATATTCGCGTGGATTTATGTGCTCATTCCATCCACTTAATGAAATGAGCGTTCAGCCAAATCGGGCGCTGTGTAGGGCTAAAACGAGCAAAATCTTGCCTGATAAATGTGAAAACGTCCGCAACTAGCGGGTTATAAATCCATCTAGTGAACTGAATTTCCTCGAATTTACACATTATTACACTTCAAATTGAATCCTTGCGAGATTCTATAAAGCAAATGATTATCATTGGCGTTCGTAATTAGATAGTAGATTCAATTGTTCTGCCCTTTTGGGTAGCACGACGCAACCACCAGCATAACAACCGAAGCGTAATGGCTTCTTATAACCATCATTTACCACGGAAACGATTATGTCTTCGATCGGCAGGGAATCAGGTATCCGCAAAACGTTCAGCGTTTCATTGTTGGCTATGGCAGTACACGCCCTTCTCGACCCCACATTGGCGCAGGCTGCTGATACCACTCAGCAGGATCTGGTGGTCAATGCGACCACCAGTGACAGTAGTGATGATAATGACAAGCAGGACTATGCGGTGAAAACCACGCGAGCAGGCACCAAGCTGCTACTCACGCCGCGTGACGTGCCGCAATCTGTCAGTGTGGTGACGCAACAGCGTATGCAGGACCAGCAGTTGCAAAC
>NZ_CAJCKS010000140.1:0-12582 GCF_903970985.1 Pantoea sp. ME81
ATACCAACGCACACGCCACGCGCCACGCCGCCGCCAACATAACCGGCGATGATAATGTGCGTGGGCACCGGCGCCACCAGCAGCTCTTCAATATTGCGCTGGAATTTGGCGCTGAAGAATGAAGAGGCCACGTTGGCGTAAGCGTTGGTAATCACCGCCATCATGATCAGACCCGGCACGATGAACTGCATATAGCTGAAGCCATGCATATCGCCGATGCGTGAACCAATCAGATTACCGAAGATGATGAAATAGAGCGTCATGGTGATCACCGGTGGCACCAGCGTCTGAATCCAGATGCGGGCAAAACGGTTGATCTCCTTGGCCCAGATACTCTTGAGCGCCACCCAGTATAAATGTGTCATGCTTTCACTCCTTTACCCTGGGTCAGGCTGACGAACAGCTCTTCAAGGCGGTTCGCTTTGTTACGCATACTCAGCACCTGCACGCCCTGCGCACTCAGCTGGCTGAACACGCTGTTGAGCCCCTGCTCACGCATCACTTCCACTTCCAGCGTAGAGGTATCCACCAGGCGATACTGGAAGCCTTCCAGCTGCGGCAGCGGACTACGCGGCGCCAGATCGAGGATGAAGGTTTCCGATTGCAGCTTTGACAGCAGGCCTTTCATCGAGGTGTTTTCCACCAGCTCACCGCTCTGAATAATGCCGATATTGCGGCACAGCATTTCTGCTTCTTCCAGGTAGTGCGTGGTGAGAATAATGGTGGTCCCTTTGATGTTGAGATCTTTCAGGAAGGTCCACATTGAACGACGCAGTTCGATATCGACACCTGCAGTCGGTTCATCCAGAATCAGCAGTTTTGGCTCGTGCATCAGCGCACGTGCGATCATCAAACGGCGTTTCATCCCGCCCGACAGCATGCGTGCACGCTCGTTGCGTTTGCCCCACAGATCGAGTTGGTTAAGGTATTTTTCCGCGCGCTTGTTAGCTTCAGAACGCTCCACGCCGTAGTAACCCGCCTGATTCACCACAATCTGCATCACGGTTTCAAACGGGTTAAAGTTGAACTCCTGCGGAACCAGACCCAGCTGGCGTTTCGCATTGACCACGTCTTTTTCCAGGTCATAGCCAAACACCCGCACGCTGCCGCCGGATTTATTCACCAGCGAACTGATGATGCCGATAGTGGTCGATTTACCCGCGCCGTTTGGCCCGAGCAGTGCGTAAAAATCGCCTGCCTCAACGTTGAGATCAAGCTTCTTCAGCGCCTGAACGCCGCCGGGATAGGTTTTGGTGAGCCCGGAAAGTTCCAGTGCATAAGTCATTGCGAATCCATACCCTGTTGTAGTGACATCAAAGCCCTATGAAATGATAGTGCGCTCACGCCGAGCATGCGGGGTTATTCAGAGATAACGAGTGAAAAATCAAAGATGAAGCGCTGAGCGATAACCCGCGACACTTTACCACTCTGCATGCGGTAGGGGAACGCAAGCGCTGCCCGTCAGTCATTGACTCGCGGGCTGCGCATCTTATCGCAGGCTGGCGGGATTAGCCTTGGAAGATTGTGCGGTTATTCACCGGTCGGGATAACTTTGCCAATATACGGCAGATGACGATAGCGCTGCGCGTAGTCGATACCAAAGCCGACCACGAACTCGTCAGGAATGGTGAAACCAACGTATTCCACGGTCACTTCCACTTCGCGACGCTCTGGTTTATCCAGCAGGGTGCAGATGGCCAGTGACTTTGGCTCGCGCAGGCGCAGGATCTCGCGCACTTTGCTCAGCGTGTTGCCAGAATCGATGATGTCTTCCACGATCAGCACGTCTTTGCCGCGAATGTCCTCATCCAGATCTTTCAGGATTTTCACGTCGCGGGTCGATGACATACCACTGCCGTAGCTGGAGGCGGTCATAAAGTCGACTTCATGCGGGACATCGATGGCACGGCAGAGATCGGCCATAAACATAAAGGAGCCACGCAGCAGACCCACCAACACCATTTCGCTGCCGCTGCTACGGTAGTGTTCGCTAATCTGCTTGCCCAGTTCGGCAATACGGGTTGCAATCTCCTGCTCAGAGATCATCACGTCGACGGTGTGTTTCATTGCATTCGCCTGGTTAAGGTTTTCAGAAAGCCACGAAGTCTATCATAGTCGAACCAACCTCTAACGCCGCGCACAGAACGCAAACGATACCGTGGCAAAATTTATTGTGCTGGCCTTAACTACAGAAAACCCACCCGCACTCTCACCGGTATTCTCTGGAGATCCTATGGCCGCTTCATCCAGTAAAAAAACACAGATTGGCACCCACGATCTGCATCCGGAAACGCAGATGCTTAATTACGGTTACGATCCGCGGCTATCGGAGGGCGCAGTCAAACCTCCTGTATTCCTGACTTCGACCTTTGTGTTCAACAGCGCCGAAGAGGGACGGGACTTTTTTGATTTCGTTGCCGGACGTAAGCAGCCGCCGGAGGGCAAGAGCGGTGGGCTGGTATACTCACGCTTTAACCATCCCAATAGCGAGATTGTGGAAGATCGGTTGGCCATCTATGAACAGGCAGAAAGTGCCGCGCTGTTCTCCTCCGGAATGTCGGCTATTGCCACCACGCTGCTGGCGTTTGCGCGGCCAGGTGAAGTGATTTTGCATTCGCAGCCGCTGTACGGCGGCACTGAAACGTTGCTAAGCAAAACGCTGCACGATTTAGAGATTAAAGCCGTCGGCTTCAGCGATGGCACCGATGAAGACAAAGTGTATGAAGCAGCCAAACTGGCGTGGCAGCGCGGTCGTGTGGCGCTGATTCTGATTGAGACGCCGGCCAACCCGACCAACAGCCTGGTGGATATTCAGCTGATGAAGCAGGTAGCAGATGTCATCACCCAGCAGCAAGGTTCGCGCCCGATTCTCGCCTGCGATAACACCTTGCTCGGCCCGCTGTTTCAACGTCCTTTGCAGCACGGTGCCGACTTGTCGCTCTACTCGCTCACCAAATATGTCGGCGGCCATTCGGATCTGATTGCCGGTGCGGTGCTGGGCAGCAAAGCGCTGGTGAGCAAGGTGCGATCGCTGCGCAGTGCCATCGGCACCCAACTTGATCCGCACTCCAGCTGGATGATTGGACGATCGCTGGAAACACTGTCGTTGAGGATGGAGAAAGCCGCCAGCAATGCAGAAAAAGTCGCTGCGTTCTTACGCGATAACCCGCAGGTGGAAAAACTGCACTGGCTGCCCTATCTCGATGCGGACAGCTCTGCGGGTGAAACCTTCCAGCGACAATGCAGCGGCGCAGGTTCCACGTTCTCTTTTGATATCAAAGGTGGCCAGCCGGCAGCGTTTCGTTTTCTTAATGCCCTTGCGTTGTTTAAATTGGCCGTGAGCCTGGGCGGTACCGAATCACTCGCCAGCCATCCGGGCAGCACCACCCATTCCGGCGTGCCGCAGGAAGTACGCCAGCGTATTGGCATTACCGATGCCACGGTACGTTTGTCGATTGGTATCGAACATGCTGATGATTTGATTGAGGATATCCGGCTGGCACTGGAAGCGGCTCAGGCCTAATCACTTGCCTGGCACGCTCAGTGCGTGAAGGGCGGCGTTGACCAGGCATCGAGCAGCTGGATAAGGCTGCCCGATGTCCAACCTCGTGTGCTGCCGTAAACCAGGCCACTTGTGCCCTGCCCCTGTAACAGGAAATCAGGCCATTGGCGCTCTGATACTGCTGAGCAGTAAAAGTCCCGCTTATGCCCTGGTATTGCTAAACAACCCGCAGCGAAGACGTTAAGGCTTCGCTGCGGTGTGGCAGTCACTTAGCCGACGGTGAAGCCCAGCATCATGCCCGTATCTTCATGCTCCAGCAGATGGCAATGCGCCATGTAGGCGTTATCGGCATTGGCAACGTAGTTAAAGCGCACCAGCACCTCACTGCGCCAGCCGTTGACGCTGACCATGTCTTTCCAGCCTGCACGATGCGGCGCTGGCGGCTTGCCGTTTTCTGACAGGATGCGGAACTGGGTGCCATGAATGTGGAACGGATGCAGCATGGCATCGCCCTCACCGGAAATAGTCCATTTTTCCACTTTGCCGAGTTCGGCGTTAAACATCGGTTTGGTCATGTTAAACGCCTGACCGTTGATTTTATTGCCGTTGTGGAAATCGTAAGCCGCTGTTTTTGCGTGATCCATCGGCATACTGCCATGGTCCATCTTCATGGCACCGCCGCTCATGTCCATGTTGCCATGATCCATCTGCATCGCCCCCCCCTTCGATTCCATGCTGCCGTGATCCATTTTCATCCCGGCCATGGCTTGATGACCGTAACGATCCATCAGCGCCTGCATGCCTTGTTGATCCAGTTGCGGATCCATCATCAGTTGTAGCCAGCGGCTTTGCACGCCTTCCACTGATGGCAGCGGCGGCAGATCCACCAGCTTATCCGGCATAGAACCACTTGCCATCACGCGCAGTGGCAGAATTTGCACCAGCGGCAAGGGTTGATCAAAGGGTGCCAGCGTCATGCCCATCTGCGTCACCGGCAGCGTCACCATGTCGAAGGTTTTGCCGTCTGAAGTATCAATCATCACTTCGAACCGCTCGCCAGGCAGCAGCGGCAGGCTATCCACTTTTACCGGCTCGGCCAGCAAACCGCCATCGCTGGCAATCACGTACATTGGGCGCTTATCACTGGTGGCGATATCCAGCGAACGGGCATTGCAGCCGTTTAACAGACGCAAGCGCAGCCAGCCGCGTGGCACCGCTTGCTGCGGATACTGCACGCCGTTGGTTAACATCATGTCACCAAACCAGCCCACCGCCGCGCGCATGATGTCGAGTTGGTAATCGATTTTTGCGCCGTCTTTGGTCAGCTGTTTATCCTGGAAAATCAGCGGCACGTCATCTTCGCCCCACTGCATCGGCAGACGCAATTTGCCGGAATCTTCGTCCTCTAACAGCACCAGTCCCGCCAGACCCTGCGCCACCTGATAGCCGGTTTTGCCATGCTGATGCGGATGGAACCAACAGGTGGCAGCCGGTTGATCGGGCGTAAAGGTCACCTGACGTGAGGCACCGGGCGCAATCAGTGCTTGCGGTCCACCATCAACATCGCCAGGAATTTCCAGACCGTGCCAGTGCAATGTCGTTGCTTCCGCCAACCGATTATGAATATTCACCGTAACGGCTTTCTCGCGCGGCAACCGCAGCGCCGGGCCGAGCAGACTGCCGTTATAGCCCCACGTCGGGACGGATTTGCCGTTCCATTGGCTGGTGCCACTCATCGCGGTAAGCGTGTACGCTCCGCGTGCATCGGGCTGCAAAATAGAGGGGATCGGTAGCAGCGGGCGCGTCGCCGCCATTAACGAACGGCTCCACAAAGGCAGCGCACCTGCCGCGCTGAGTGCGGCGGTCAACTTTAGAAAATGACGACGTTGCATATTCTTATCCTTGTCGTGAATAAGGGCACAGCGTAAACCTTTACCCTGCGGGAGGGTCAAGCCCCTTAACAGAATGCGCCGATAAAAAACGTGGGAATGCCCCATTTGGGCAAATTTAGCGGAATCCCTGCAATAACTGTGCTAACGTCAATAAATTGTCCCTTGTTGAGAATGATTATGACGAAAAGCATCAAGATCCTGCTGCTGGCGGGACTCCTTGGCTTCTCCTCCACCAGTTTTGCCCTGAGCGAATCCGAAGCAGAAGATCTGGCCGATCTGACCGCGGTGTTTGTTTACCTGAAGAACGATTGTGGCTATCAGGATCTGCCCGATGCGCAAATTCGCAAAGCGCTGGTGTTTTTTGCCCAGCAGAACCGCTGGGATCTGAGCAATTACAGCAACTACAACATGAAGTCGCTCGGCGAAGAGAGTTACAAAGATTTGAGCGGTATCGCCATTACCAATGACAAGAAGTGTAAGTCGCTGGCGCGTGACTCGCTGAGTCTGCTCGCTTACGTCAAATAGCCCGCCATCCCGCTCTGCTGCTGAAGATTTGACCGTGCAACCACGGTCATATTTCGCTATGCTTTTTCCCCTAATTTCATGGCGATGACATTCGAGGAGAGCCCCATCATGGCCCAGAATGAAATGTGGTATGAGACGCTTCATGCCGGATTTGGACAGTATTTCACGGTAGATAAACTGCTTTATCGCGACAAAACGGCGCATCAGGATCTGGTGATCTTTGAAAATGCCGCTTTTGGTCGTGTCATGGCGCTGGACGGTGTGGTGCAAACCACCGAGCGCGATGAGTTCATCTACCACGAAATGATGACCCACGTGCCAATCCTGGCGCACGGCAAGGCGAAACGCGTGCTGATCATTGGCGGTGGCGATGGCGCCATGCTGCGCGAGGTCTCACGTCACCAAACGATTGAACAGATCACCATGGTTGAGATCGATGCCGGCGTGGTGAGTTTTTGCAAGACGTATCTGCCCAATCACAGCGCCGGTGCCTACGACGATCCACGGCTGAATCTGGTGATTGATGATGGTGTGAATTTCGTCACCCAGACGCAAGAGAAGTTCGACGTCATTATTTCCGATTGCACCGATCCCATCGGTCCCGGTGAAAGTCTGTTTACCTCTGAATTCTATGCCGGCTGTAAACAGGCGCTAAATCCCGGCGGAATCTTTGTGGCACAGAACGGCGTCTGTTTCCTGCAGCAGGACGAAGCGATCAACAGCCATCGTAAACTTGGCCATTACTTCTCCGACGTCAGCTTTTATCAGGCGGCGATCCCCACCTATTACGGCGGCATTATGACGTTTGCCTGGGCAAGCGACAACGAGACGCTACGCCAGTGGGATGCAGTCACCCTGCAATCACGCTTTGACGACGCGGGCCTACGCTGCCGCTACTACAATCCCGCGATTCATGTCGGTAGCTTTGCCTTACCGCAATATCTGCTGAATGCCTTGTCGTGTGAGGAGTGACGAAATTGCAAAAGCTGAAACTACACGGCTTCAATAATCTGACGAAGAGCCTGAGTTTTTGTATTTACGATATTTGCTACGCCAACAGCGAAGCGGAGCGTGATGGCTACATCGCCTATATTGATGAGCAGTATAATGCGAATCGCCTCACTGAAATCCTGACTGAGACCTGCTCAATCATTGGTGCCAACGTGCTGAACATCGCGCGACAGGATTATGAACCGCAGGGTGCCAGCGTTACCATTCTGGTCAGCGAAGAGCCGATCAATCCGCAGGATATCGATAAATCTGAGCATCCGGGTCCGCTGCCCAATTCGGTGGTGGCGCATCTGGATAAGAGCCATATTTGCGTGCACACCTATCCAGAAAGCCATCCTGAGGGGGGATTGTGCACCTTCCGCGCTGATATCGAAGTCTCCACCTGTGGGGTGATTTCGCCGCTTAAGGCGCTGAATTACCTGATTCACCAACTGGAATCGGACATCGTTACCATTGATTATCGCGTGCGTGGTTTTACCCGCGATGTGAATGGCTTAAAGCACTTTATCGATCACGAGATCAATTCGATTCAGAACTTTATGTCCGAGGATATGAAGGCGATGTACGACATGGTGGATGTGAACGTCTATCAGGAAAATATCTTTCACACCAAGATGTTACTGAAGGAATTTGACCTGAAATACTACCTGTTCAATACCAGGCCTGAAGAACTCAACCCGCAGGAGCACAAGCGCATCACCAATCTGCTGTGGAAAGAGATGCGTGAAATCTACTACGGCCGCAATATTCCGGCGACGGGATTGAAGCTATCGTAGTGGTCTGCGATTAACGGGTGCGCATCAATGGGCACCCTACGCAAGCAAGTGTCGGTGCAGGGCTAGCATTGGGTTAACCCTGTTGCTGAAGGGTCGCCTTTGATGGCGACCATGTTACATCAGGCTGTCAGCTGCAAACCAATGCCACGCTCACGCAACGCGCGACAAACTGCGTCGTCGAGACGCGCATCCGTCACCACATCGGTCAAACTATCAATCGGCGCGGCGCAGTACAGCGACCAGGAACCGTATTTACTGCTGTCCGCCAGCAAGATGCGGCGACGTGCATTCGCCAGCAGATCCATCTTCAGACCGGCTTTATCTTCCGTCGGCGTCGTGATCCCGCGTTCAATACTCCACGAGTTACAGCTAACGAACGCGATATCCGGATTGATGCTGCGCAGCAGGCGTCGGCCATGCTCCCCAATACAAGACTGACTGGAGTCATCAATACGACCACCAATAATGGTGGTTTCAATCTGCTTGAATTCAGACAGGAACAGCGCGATATGCAGGTCGGCGGTGATCACTCGCAGTTGCAGATGCGTGAGCTGGCGCGCCAGTTCCAGCATGGTGGTACCGGCATCCAGCACCACGGAGTCGCCCGACTGCACATAACTGGCGGCAAACTGCGCGATGGCCTGCTTCTCGGCCAGATTACGCTGCATTTTTTCCAGCGTGGTCGGCTGCGCAGGAATAAAACGATTGAGCGTCACTCCGCCATGGCTGCGGCTAATGACGCCTTCCTTGTCGAGCTTGATCAGATCGCGGCGGATCGTCGCCGGTGAAGCCGAGATCGCACTCACCAGCTGTTCTACAGTGACCAGATTATGACTTTTCAGGTAGTCCATAATCTGGTCGAGACGGCTTTGTCCCTTCATATTTCCCTATGCTAGCTGCATCGCGAGTTTAATGGAGATCGCCATGCTCGCAGAGTTCGCTTTACCTGTCCAGGCGATATCAAACGCCGTGCCGTGGTCCGCGGAAGTACGGATAAACGGCAGGCCAGCGGTGATATTGACGCCATCATAAAAACCTAACAATTTCAGAGGGATGTGCCCCTGATCGTGATACATCGCCACCACCATATCGTACTGACCTTGCTGGCACTGCAGGAACACGGTATCCGGCGGGCAAGGGCCATAAACATCAATGCCCTGCTCTTTCATCACTTTGATTGCCGGTGCTACGGTGGTGATCTCTTCGTCACCAAACAGGCCATTTTCGCCCGCATGCGGATTCACCCCAGCTACGGCAATGCGCGGCTTGTCGAAACCGACGCGGCGCAGGAAGGTATCCGCCATGCCGATCACCGTCTGGATACGGTCCCCATTCAGGGTGTCGAGGAACTTACGCAGCGCGATATGCGTCGTGACGTGGATCACCTTCAGATGATCGGTGTACAGCACCATGGCGTAGTTTTTGGTGTTAGTCAGTTGCGCCAGCAGTTCGGTGTGTCCCGGATAAATGTGCCCTGCTGAGTGCAGTGCTTCTTTATTGAGTGGAGCTGTCGCGATTGCGTGCACTTCCCCGGCCAGTGCCAGTTCGGTGGCGCGTTTCACACAGCGCCAGGCCAAATCACCGGCTTCTTTCTGCACCACACCCGGTTTTAATGCCTCTGGATTGGCCAGCGGTTCATCGATCACGTTGATGATGCCCGGTGCGAAATGCGCGTCTTTGACGTTATCCAGTACGCGTAATTCTGCCTGCGGCGTAATGTTCAATCCCATCACCCGACGCAGCGTGCTGGCACAGCCGACCACCACTGCCGGGATCCCCGCCAGGTCGCCTTCCGCTAACGCTTTAATGATGATCTCCGGGCTAATGCCCGCCGGATCGCCCATGGTCACCGCAATAATTTTATTCACTCGACTTCTCCTCAATGAAACGGATGGCTTCTATCAGGGTGTTTTCGTCACCAAAGCCACCCGCTTTGGTCATCACCGGCAGGTGTAATTCGCTATTTAGCAGAACCCCGTACGGCACACAGCCCGCCACCAGGCCCTGAATCTGAAAACCACTGGCGCCGAGCGCTTGTGCGACGGCAATTGCCACGTCGCCGCCCGAAAGATACAACCCGGCAGGCAAGGCCTGGCGGCAAACGTTTTGGGTCAATTGGGCGAGGAAGTGGCAGATGCGTTCTCCCAGCTCCTGGCGTGACACCTGATGTTGCTGACACAGCTGTTCAATCTCATGGCGTTGCTCTGCATGCTGTGTGGTGCGCACTACGCAGTGTGCGCCGTCGCGTAAAGCCTGTTGCATCGCTTGCTGCCACTCGACAGCCTGCGGCCACGCGGGCTGAGCAAACAACTGACGAATATCAATATCGATAATGCGAATGTCACGTTGGGTCGCGAGGCGGGCGATTTGCTGCTGCGCGATGGCGCTCATCGAACCCACCACGGCCAGCACCGGCCTGGCCGGACGCGTCGCCAGATATTCGCCCAATGCATCACCTAATCCGGAAGCGCCTGCGAGTAAGGGTCGTGCGGGTAAACTCGCCGCCGCCGCCACAATCAGCGCAATATCAGCATCCTGCTCGGCATCCAGCACCACTAAGCCCTGCCTACTGGCAAGCACCTGTGCCAGCTTGCCACTGCGCACCGTTGCCAGGTCCAGAGTTTCACCGGTCAGATCGCTTTGCATGTGCAGGCGGGTTAACACATGGCTACTGGTCACCGGGGTTTTCGGGTCGCTGGCAAATTCGGTGTCCGTCAGACGCTGCTGGTTGATCCACACTTCACCTTCACGCGTGGTACGGCCCAGTTTCGGCACAGCGGGCACCACCAGCGCTAAGGTTTTTCCGCTGGCGTGCAATGCGGCCTCAATCTCTGCGCCCGGATTGCCGCGCAGCGTGGAATCAATCTTTTTAAACAGCCAGCCATCCTGGGCAATCGCCTGATGCTGCTGTAATGCTAGCGTTGTACGATGCGCTGCTTCTGCTGCACTGACCGCACGGCTGTCGGTGCTGATGACCAGCACATCGGCGCTGCTGGCATCGTGGGCTGTACTGCTATCAAACAGCACATGCACCTTTGCGCCTGCTCGCGCCAGTCCGCTACCGGCGTCGTTGGCACCGGTAAAATCATCCGCGATCACTAAGACGGGTGTTTTCCATGGCTGTGAAGTCATTCTCTTTCCTCTGCCGGCAGTTCGCCGTGTTGAGATTGATTATATTCAATCATGATTGATTATATGTGAGCAAGATCAAATTATTTGAAATCAATTTGTCCTATAAATTTAGGCACTGTAGTGACAGAACCCGCACTGAATGAGCAAAGTTAATCATTTAGTACGAAAAAACCGCGATAAGGGTATGAAATGAATATCAACAGCACCGTGATCAGTGGCTTCCAGGCGCTTAATGACCTCAGCTATTTACTGCAGAGTAAAGACAAAGCGCTTCTGGTCACCGACAAGAATATCGAAGGCATTCCAGCGGTTCAGTCGCTGATCGCGCAGCTGAAACAGCAGATCAGCAGTTTGAGCATCGTCAACAGCGTGCCGCCGGAGCCAAGCCAGCACGATGTCGCCGCCATTGTTGCCGCACTACCTTCTACCGACGTCGATCTGGTGATCGGCGTGGGCGGCGGCAGCGTGCTGGATGTCGCCAAACTGCTGTCGATTCTGTGCGTTGATGGCGCGCCGACATTGGATGCCCTGCTGGCCGGAGAGAAACCGCTGACCCGCACCACGTCACTGTTGATCCCGACCACCGCCGGTACCGGCTCCGAAGCCACGCCAAACGCAATCCTGGCGATCCCAGAGAAAGAGACCAAAGTTGGCATCATCACTCCGGTGATGCTGCCCGATTATGTCGCACTGGTGCCTGAACTGACCACCAGCATGCCGCCGCATATCGCCTCTTCCACTGGTATCGATGCACTGTGTCATCTGATCGAGTGCTTTACCGCCACCGTGTCCAATCCGGTGAGCGATAACTATGCGCTTATTGGCATGAAAAAGTTGTTTGCCAGCCTTGAGACCACCATTGCCGAACCGGGCAATCTGGAAGCGCGCCTGAATATGTTGTGGGCTTCTTATTACGGTGGCGCATCGATTGCCCACGCCGGTACCCATCTGGTGCATGCGATGTCCTATCCGCTGGGCGGCAAATATCATCTGCCGCACGGCGTGGCGAACGCCATTCTGCTGGCACCGTGCATGCGCTTTGTGCGCCCCGCCGCCGTGAGCAAATTCGCGCAGGCCTACGATCTGCTGCCGGACGCCGATGCCTCACTGGATGAAGAAGCCAAATCGCATGCGCTGGTGGAGTACTTTGCCGCGCTGGTGAAACGTCTCAAACTGCCTGCCAGTCTGGAAGAACTGGGTATCGGCCCGGATCACCTGCCGTATCTGGTTGAAGCCGCGCTCGACGTGCAGCGACTGATGAAGAATGTACCGATGAAAGTGAGCGCCGATGACGTACGAAACGTCTACCTGACACTCTTTCCGGCTTTGAATCACTAAGGATTAATGAGGGCATCATGAGTAAGAAAATTCAGGGCGTATTAACCGCCATCGTCACCACCTTTGACAGTGAAGGTGCGTTTAATCCCGCGGCTCAGCGTCTGCAGGTGCAACGTCAGCTCAGCGCAGGCAACGGCATCTTCTGCGGTGGCACCAACGGTGAGTTCTTTGTGCTCAACGAGCAGGAGAAATTAGCGGTTACCGAAACCTGCGTCGATGAAGTGAATGGCGCTGCCCCCGTTGTGGCGCACATCGGTGAGATTTCTACCCGTGAAACCATCCGCCTCGGCAAACAAGTCGCCAAACTGGGCGTGGATGCGGTTTCGGTGATCACTCCGTATTTCGTGCCGCTGAAGCAGGAAGAGTTGATTGCCCACTACCGCGCGGTGGCAGATGCGATTGAAGT
>NZ_CAJCKS010000141.1:0-12571 GCF_903970985.1 Pantoea sp. ME81
GTATTCCTCGCTGCCGTTAACGCTGTAGTTCGTTTTGTAGGCCAGCGTACCGTGGTCAAATTCAGCCGTAGGCGTCGTGGCTTCGACGCCGAAGTGCTGATTGACGGTGCCGGGCTTTGCGCGTTTTGTGATGATATTAATCACTCCACCTGTCGCCCCGATCCCGTTGCTGGCGTTTGCGCCCTTGATGACTTCAATACGTTCAATCATGGACGCGTCAATGGTGTGCATTTCCCGCCCGGTAGGGCGCAGAGGGTTGGATTGCGGAATACCATCAATCATCACCAGCGGCATGCGACCGCGCAACGTTTCACCGCTGCCGGACATTTTCTGTCGCGCAGGGGAAAAAGACGGCAGCAGGTTGCTCAGAATCTGGGACGTATCAGACGTCAGCTGCCGCTGCTGGCTAATCTCTTTTTCACCAATCACCCTGATGACCTGAGGAGAATCATTGCGTGAACCTTCGGTACGGGTTGCATCAACGACCAGCTCCTCCTCTGCACTATCACGGGCATAAAGCGGGGATGACGCGAGCAGCGTCAACGCAGCACACAGTGTGGAAACTTTCATACAAATGATCCTCTGCTCAGAACACTTACATTCAGGGTTGATTGGCTTCATTGGTTTATGCGAAAAGAAATGAGAATGAATATGATAACGGTTATTAATAACAAATTGTAAGGATAAAGTCAGGAAATGATGCATCTCGATTCTGAATGTGAATGGCACACTCGCTGCGTTAGCTCAAGTGCGCAGGTTGGCTGGCGGGGGGCAGGGATAGGCAGGTGATTAGACCGGTCAGGTCAAAGCGGAAATGGCTTTCAGGAATGTGAGGTGATTCTGACCGTATAACCTTCAGAGATTTATGATGACGCAAATGGCGCACAGCCTGAAAGATGTGGAACCATGTCAGATGAATCTTAAGTAGTCCGCACTGCATCTGAGAAGTCATCTGAGCCTTCTGTCGTGCACCTTACTGGGAAAAATATCGCGGATAATTGAAGAGATGATGGCGATGGCTCCAGGGTTGGAGCAGCCGAAAAGAAGAGTTCGACATTACCCTGGGCGGTAAAAAAGTAGCCGAAACGTTCGCTAGGCAGCAGAGGACGGTGATACTGATCTGTTATTGGATGAAGAAAACGCTGATTGTGTAAGAACCCTCCGTCGAAACACTTACAGATGGCAGGCGTGGTAAAAAGCCTCGCAATAGCTGAACGTTTGAAAGTCTGTAAGGTGATGGATTGCTACATGGGGAAGCTGGTAAAGGTTGGTCTGCAATCAAAGCGGAAGGCACGGTTTATACAGTCTGTAAGATCGGGCTAAGCCTGACTTGAAAAAAATCCGCCGTATCGGACTACGGCGGCAGATGTCACACACAGGGTTGTCAGCCATTAGTGCTGCTTGTTAGTCATGGAAAATGCCCAGAGGCACATTACCAGTGCGGGCTGAATTGTATACCTTTCTGAATATGCTGCCGGGATTTGACGGAAAATTTTGGGAACATTAACAAATACCAGAAATTTCTAAAGTAAATAGCGCACAATTAATACATAACCCATTATCAATAATGAATTATCCGATCTTTCGGTTGATTAAATAACTGCACTACTTGAAGTATGATTGGTCGAAAATTTGTGCAGCAGCTACTAGAATTTTATTCGTTAAGTCAAATTTAAAAGACGAAAACGGAGCGTACGATGCAAGATGACATTGCAGCTGAGTGTGAAATTCAGATAAAACGTCTGGCGGGGATGTATCAGATGGGGGACGGATACCAGCAAACAAAAGAAGCGATCAACTCAATCCTAACGGACTTCAATCATGGACTGGGGAGAGATGTGTCTGTACGCATCATGGTATGGAGTGATTTACATGCTTCGCTAAAAAATTCCCTGATAATTTCAGCCGACCCTCGCTGGATAGAAGCGATTCGTTATGCGATTTCGCGAGTTAAGTCGTTCAAGCAGAATGCAATGGCATCCCATGCAGCCCGTGTGGCTTCCCATGCCTGAGCCGCAAATGAACAGAATTAATTCACTTTATTTGAGCGAATGGTCATGGCAGGAAAGCAAATAGCCGGATTGCAGCAGTACATCAACAAACAGCGCAAGTGATTACGTATGACGAGTCACTCCATTATGTTCAGGTCTTAGAAATTTGAGCTGAGTTCTGCAAATCTTTAAGAGATACCGAAATGAGAGCCCTTACCACAGGGTAAGGAGTGTCTGAGGCACTGAAGGCAGACAATATGTCAGTTACGGTAATGCTGGCGGGATTACGGGATAATGCGTAACCGCCGTACATGCCGGGCATACTCTTAACCAGGCCTTCATCCCTGAGCACCGCTATCAGACTTTCAAGGTAACTAACAGAAAGTGAAACTTCTGAAATTAAATCTCTGACAGGTATAACTTTCTCCTCACTCAGAGCCATCATGATATTTAAAGCGTTGTTCTGTTTACTGGTAAGCATCCTTTAGAAGCCCGTTAATTTTCTCTTTCAAAAGAATACCATTATTGTCGGGGATGGTGATCCAAATGGATCGGCATAGCTTAATCCACCGACAAGAACTGACGGTTAGTCCAACATCTGGCTTGTCCCTCAATGGGTGATCAAAGCATCGAAGCGGATGACGGTTGCGTTTCGATAAATGGCCAAGATTGTACAGATGGCGCCAGCTGTATAAATATTTTCGATTGTGAATTGAAGTGATGTGCCGTCCGGAGTCATTGGAAGATGTTGGATATAGGGTAAGGGCGGGTATTAACAAAAAATGCATTTACAAAGAGGCTTGGCATTGCTTGAACAAAGACGTTGACTAAGATAGTAAACCACGTAGCCAAGTAATGGTCAAAAACAGGCGGTGTGCTGGGTCGGTTAAACATTTACTGCCTAAAGAAGCTTAAGGCTCATCTGACGGTTGATGGTGTCTGGGGCGTGAGTAAGAGGCTTGATGCCATGGGCGTCATCACTGCTAAAGACCTTACCAAGCAAAGCACATGTAACAACGCATCGGATCTTATAAGGTCCATGTCGCGCAAAGGTTGCTCGTCGGATAATGCAGCGTGTGAAGGCTACTTCGGTCGGGTCAAAAATGAAATGTACTACGGCAGAAACTGGGCGGGCATAACGCTGAAAAATTTTATGTGCCTCCTGGACAGTTACCTACGCTGATATAACGAGAGAGCCGGATCAAAATATCATTAAGTGCAATGAGTCCGGTAAATTACCGGCAGCATCTGGGGATGACAACGTAACAGTCCAGGAAAACATCCGCATCTCCCCATTGAGAGGCGCCATTTTCTTGCCCGGAACAAACTTCTCGGCGTCAGAGGGCGGAACGATGCGATAGAGCACTGAGGCATCCAGCGCGCCGATGAAGAAATTCTCTGCCTGCTTCAGATCTGAAACGGTAATGCCAATGTGTTCAATTCCGCGGATCATCAGTTTTATCCTTTTAGGGTAAATTATGAGGGACTGCCGGCCTTATACGTTGAGCCGGCGCCTTGCCCTCAGTAACAAGGGTTAAGATCAGGCGTGATCGGTCAGCGCCTGCGCCGCACAGATGAGGGCTAGATGGCTCAACCCCTGCGGCATGTTGCCGCGCCACTCGCCGCTGCGGACATCAAACATTTCATTGAAGGTTTCAACGTTGCCGCGCTGGCACAGATTATCCAGAATTTCTTCCATTGCGGTTTCGGCTTGACGGATATCACCCATCGCTGCCAGCGCCTCGACCAGCCAGAAAGAACAGGCAACAAACGTGCTCTCCTCATTCTCGGCGCCGCTGTAGCGGTATAGCATCGCGCTGCTGTGGCCTAAATCCTCCCTGATGGCACGATAGGTTGCGCGCATGCGTTCCGGGTTAACCGTGTTGCCATAGTGGTGTACCAGTGCCAGCGCGGCATCGAGCCTGCCTTCGCTGTGGGGATAGAAGAGATAGGCCTGTTTTTCCTCAGACCAGCAGTGCATCTCAATCCATTCACTGATGCGGTCCCGCTCCCGCTCCCAGCGCTTCACCCAGGTGGGTTCAATATGCTTCGCGTTGGCCAGTGAAACCGCACTGTTGAGCGCCAGCCAGCAGGCCATTTTGGAATGGGTATAATGCTGTTCATCCGGCAGCTCCCAGATCCCGCTGTCTTTCTGGCGCCACTGATCGGCGCAGTAATTTGCCAGTTCTCCCAGCATGCGTGACGTTTCAAGATCCAGAACATGGCCGGCACGAATGAAGAGTTCTGCCGTGGCCAGCATGTCGCCGTACATACTCAGTTGAACCTGATCGCGTGCGTTATTGCCGATACGAACCGGAAGCGAATGCTGATAACCGCGTAAGGGTGGGTAACTTTCTGCGGGCACTTCCCCGCCTTCCAGCGTGTAGCAGGCGCGAAGCTGAGTGCCGTGGCGTATGATGGTTTTGGACAACCAGGAGAATGCAGCTTTACAGTCCTCAAGCGCGCCCAGGAAGACGAACGATTTAATAATCAGACAGGCGTCGCGCACCCAAGCGTAGCGATAGTCGTAATTCTTCTCACCGCCAATGCCCTCAGGCAGCGAGGTCGTCGCCGCAGCGGCCAGCGCACCGGTTGGCGAATACCAGAGGAATTTAAGAGAGAGTGCTGAGCGACGGACATGATCGGCATAGCGACCCGCATAGCTCAGGCTATGCGTCCAGTCGCGCCAGGCCGTATGGCTGGTTTCAATACGGGCATCAATGGCCGATAAGTCGGGAACAGCCAAGGGTTCCCGCTCCGTCACCAGCAGGGCGACCAGCGAGTGACTGTCAGGACGTGTGCGAAGCGTCGCGCCAATCATTCCGTCGTCGCGCTTTGTAATCAGCCAGTCCTCAGATGTCCGCAGCATCGCCATCAGGTCAGCAAGATGATAAACGTCCCCCTGTTCGGTATTGTCCCGCCAGGGAGAGCGTGTTTCGGCAACGGTGCCGAACCGCAGCGTCAGGTTCAGTTCAACTTCACCCTCAATCCCTTCAATACGTCTTGCCAGTTCGCTCCAGGGCAGCCGACCGGCCAGCGTGCTGTTAATCGACTCCGTGATGAGTACGCTGCCATCCTGCGTGATAAACCGGGTTTCAAGTACGTTGCTGTCGGGGCGGTAGGCACGCTCCGTACGGTATTCTGCTGAGGGTTCTATCTTGAAAAAACCGCCGATTACCGGATCCAGCAGGCGGTCAAACAATGGTGGTGAGTCGAGGTTAGGCGCGCACCACCAGTCAATGGCGCCATCCGGGGCGATGAGTGCCACAGAGCGACCTTCGCCAATGGCCGCATAGTCCCCAAGACGCGCAAATCCATCCTCGCGCATCGGCGAACGTAGTATCTGATTATTCATTGCGTTTCCCTGCATGCTGAGACGACAACGTGGCCGCGAGCGGCCACGTTCTTCAAAAAATCCTGCTGACAATCAGACCGTGCCGGTGCCGCCGTCGGAGCACCAGACCTGACCCGAGGTAAAGCTGTTGGTGGTTTCGGCGAAGGTGACATAAAGAGGCGCAATTTCTGCCGGCTGGCCGGGACGGCCCAGCGGTGCGGTTGCACCAAACTGCTCAACTTTCTCCTGCGGCTGACCTCCGCATATCTGGAGAGGAGTCCAGTAGGGACCCGGTGCGACAGCATTAACGCGGATCTGCTGTTCACCCAGCTGTTTAGCGAGAGCTTTGGTGAAGGCCGCTATCGAGGCTTTTGTCTGCGCGTAGTCCAGTAAAATGGCGCTTGGTTCATATGCCTGTACTGACGTAGTGTTAATGATGGATGAACCAGCAGGCAGATATTCCAGCGCCGCTTTGGTTATCCAGAACATGGCATAGACATTGGTCTTAAACGTGGCGTCAAAATCTTCCGTAGAGAGCGTGCGAATAGATTCATTAAATTGCTGACGACCGGCATTGTTTACCAGAATATCCAGGCCGTCTAACTGGCTGACCGCTTCTTTAACGAGTTTCTGACAGAATTCTTCCGACCGAATATCGCCGGGAATGGCAACGGCTTTACGCCCTTCCGCTTCGATTAATTTAATAACTTCTGCCGCATCCTGTTCTTCATCTGGCAGATAATTAATTGCGACATCAGCACCTTCCCGCGCATAAGCGATGGCAACGGCACGGCCAATACCGGAATCTCCACCAGTAATCAGCGCCTTACGGCCGGTGAGGCGTCCTGTTCCCCGGTAACTGGTTTCACCGTGATCGGGGCGCGGCTCCATTTTACTCGCCAGGCCAGGCACAGGCTGATGCTGTTTTTTAAAGGGCGGCTTAGGATATTCCTGCGTGGTGAGCGTCTTGTTGGTAAATGAGTTCATCTTTATCTCCTTTTTGGTGAGTAAATTAAGCCTGGCAAAAATGTGATATTTGTCACGCTGGAAAGCAAAAAACAGCGAGATATTTAAGCGTAGCGATTCATGCTGGTGAATAAATATCCATCATGGAGGGTGTAAAATATTTAATAAAAGAAGGGAAAAAAGTTCCGATATAAATTCCTGACTGAGACGTCAATGCTGAGGTGCGTTAAACCAGTAAAAGACTGGTAAATCACCTATGCGCAGGCGTGATTCTGTGAGCAGGTTCGCATTTTTCAAATCCTGACTATACTCATACCTTCCTTTACACAGCTTTCCGCTGTGTTTTTAGCAACCATGGATGCCCAAGTGCAAAACCCTTCTCAGCCCTCATCGGATGATGGCGGCGCTCTCACATTATCAGTGCAACAACGTCTTTTTTTCGTAGTCTTGGTAGCCACCATGGGCGCGCTGGCGTTCGGCTACGACACCGGGATCATTTCCGGAGCTCTGCCCTATATGACATTGCCCACCTCCCAGGGCGGCCTTAATCTCACGCCATTCACCGAGGGACTGGTAACTTCCGCCCTTACCTTCGGCTCAGCCATCGGGGCCTTTGTCAGCGGCTATGTCTCTGACCGCTTCGGACGTCGGATTACGCTCCGCAGCCTTGCCGTGCTGTTTGTTGCCGGTGCATTAGGCACAACCATTGCGCCTAATCTTGAAATTATGGTGGTGATGCGATTCATTCTGGGTTTCGCAGTCGGAGGAGGCTCCTCAACGGTTCCGGTATTTATCGCTGAAATCGCGGGACCAAAACGCCGTGCGCCACTGGTCAGCCGCAATGAACTGATGATCGTGTCCGGTCAGCTACTGGCTTACGTTGTCAGTGCAGCTATGAGCCTGTTGCTGAAAGATCCTGGCATGTGGCGTTATATGCTTTCACTGGCAATGATCCCAGGCATTCTGCTGTTTATCGGCACCTTTTTTGTGCCGGCCTCGCCACACTGGATGGTAGCAGAAGGACGTTTTAACGAGGCGCTGCGTATCATGCGCAAATTGCGTGAGAACCCGCGCGAAATTAAAAAAGAAATGGCGGAGATACGCCAGAACGCGCGTGAAGCCCGCCAGGGACCTCCGGCGCGTGAACTTTTAAAAGAGAAATGGATTGTGCGCCTGTTGCTGCTGGGGTGTGGCATGGGGATCGTGGCCCAGTTCACCGGCGTAAATGCCTTCATGTATTACACGCCCATCATTCTTAAAAGTACGGGGCTTGGCACGAGCGCGTCAATTGCCGCTACGATAGGAAACGGTCTGGTATCAGTGATCGCAACCTTCGCAGGGATAAAAGCAATCAGCCATTTCGGTCGCCGTCCGATGCTGCTGACGGGCCTGTCGGTCGTGATTGCCATGCAGGTGGCGCTGGGCGCTGTACTGGTGCTGATGCCGCACAGCCTGGCACAAAGCCTGCTGGCGCTGGGCTGTATCCTCGTATTCCTTTTCTTTATGCAGATGTGCATTTCACCCGTGTACTGGTTGCTCATGTCTGAACTGTTCCCTATGAAAGTCCGCGGCGTGTTAACCGGTTCAGCGGTGGCGTTTCAGTGGATATGTAACGCCACCGTGGCGCTGGCTTTCCCACCGTTACTCTCGATGGTGGGTAATAATGCCTTCTTTATCTTTGCCGCAGTCAACGTGGCATCCCTGGCGTTTGTCGCGGTGATGCTGCCTGAAACACGAGGAAAGTCGCTGGAAGAGATAGAAACGTATATGCGTGAACGTTTTGGTGAAAGCGCAACTGAATCACCGACAACAACCTGACGGGAAAGTCAGCATAACGTGCAAAATCTGAGTCCGTACGGCTTTGCCGCACGAACTCAGATTTTCTGAACCAAGAGAGTTTTGAAGAACGCTACATCACCAAGGATATTGCTGAGAAACCGATACGGGTGAAATCACGTGGAGAAATTCTCCAGAGTCTTCTGCCTTCGAACATTTCGATAGTGTAAAAGCGGACTCGTCATATCGTATGTTTGCTCCCAGCCTGCCCGGGACAGCAGATCATCAACAGCACTGCTGGCAGTGATGCGTGCAGCAATGGGTCTGATCTGTCCTCCCTGCTCATTAAAGCCCGTTTGCAAATCGATTTTTATCAGGACATGCCCGGCATTTTAGGACGGAACACAGTTGCATGGCGCCCTTCCCATTACGTTTCACTGAGAACACTATATCTGATGCCGGTCAGAGTAATCTCATACAGAATATGCTGCAGTCTGAAAAGGTCATACTGCACCGCTACTTGCGCGCCAGAGGTAGTCCAGTTTTTCTGGTAGGTTTGCTCGTAGTCCTTTGGCCCGCCCTTCTTTAAGTGGCCAGCTGTTATTGCAGTCAAGTACTTTGGGGATGCGACGCTGCTTCCCCGCTGATGCCAGCCAGCGCGTCAGAAACAAGTTATCCTGCACGGGAGAGTTGACCTGCCCGTCAAGGCGGTCTGTGTTCAGGGCAACAAGCCCGCACCAGGCAAGATGACTGACGTAGAGTTTACCTTAATCCATCAAGTTCCCGTTAATGCAGTGCTTCCGGGAAGCGGAAGCACGTCAGAAACGCATTTTTAAGACATCGGGAAGCGTCAGATAAATGAAGCGTGACCATGAAGACGGCAGGCTGCATGAAATTTTCATCTGCTTCTCCCATGTTATGGGGTAATGAAGTCAGGAAAATAAAATGAGGTCCGGCTTTTATCCCCTTATGGGCTGGAGAATGCGGGCACAAAGCCGTCCGGCGACCTCATCGAGCTCTCTGTCTAAACTGGCGCGTTCACCAGCGCTGAGGAAGCCCTGTTCACGGGCGTAGCGCGTGGCATCCGCGCGAATGCGATCAGCATGATGCCAGATCATTTCCGTCTGCGATTCTGACAGTTTTCCTGCTTTACGCGCGGTACCGGCATCGGCCTGAATCACCTTGACGCGCAGCGAAACATGCGACAAAAGCGGGTCACTGTCGCTGCTGCCGTTATCCGCCCTGATACCCTGTTGAATGCTGATGTCGCAGGATGGCCAGAACTGAGAGGGTGGAACAGCTGCAGCTGTGTGACTCAACGCCATCAATATAACGCCGGATGCCAGGTATTTCATATGTGCTCTTGTGTGCTGAATTTTTTCAGACAGTGTAGTGGGGATTTCACTGTCTGCCAGATGCACCTCTTCGCTGCTCATGATAAACCGGTTCTCAGAGGAAAATTGCCTGAAAAAAAATGGCTCCCGGATGGGAGCCATAAGCACAATCAGTCGCAGTATCGGTTATATGTACCCTGGTGAGGCACATTCTGATTATCGGCACGTACCGCACGTACATAAGCGCAACCGGGAGGAAATATTGACGACAGCGTAAGGCGGCTACGGCAGCAGGTTAGCCAGCAAATACTCTGAATCATACAGGGTATTCATCGCAGAATACCCCTCTGGATATAAGACTGGTCTGTGAGGAATTACCAGCGGGGTGAGCCTGAAACGGCTTCAGCTGCCCATCCGTCGTTTTTCAGCACCAGCACAGCCCGCCCGTTTTGCTTGTCGCTGAGTGACTGCTCAACAGAGGGATAAGCACTGCGTACGGCTTCTGCTTTTGCCCAGTCGGGGACGTCAGCCGGACTGAATGTGTAATCAACTTTGGAAACCGTTGTGCCGCCGGCATTACCGGGTTCGGTATAGCCTGTGACTTCATCGACCTTGTATTTACCAATGCAAAGGAGCGGGCTGTCTTCTGAGAGACGACTGCTTTTTCCTTTCTCAGTCAGCGTGTAAATATGAGCCGGCACGGTCCCATTCCCGAATCCCTGCTTTACGTTATCCTGTCTGACCTCAAGAACGCCCGCCTCGACCAGTGCGTTCAGGGGGCCCTGGTTTTCACTGTTTCTTTTGTCGGCCTGGGACTGGCTGACAAACTGGTTAGCCTGAGCGTCCTCTACCGTCAGAGGATATTTCCCAGAGCTGAAAATCCCAGCGGGGCGGAAGGTAATGCATTTTTCGCTGAGCTTCTGGTCAATAGCGCGCTTAAAATTCGCTTTACTTGCGTCCTTCGGCGAATCGCAACCCGCCATAATAAAAGCACTCATAATGGCCGGAATAATCAGCAATCCAGGCTTCGCCATTTCAGTCTCCTTAAAATTTCATTCGGATTTTACTAACACATATCAGACACGGGTCAGCTATCACCCCGCAGCGAAAGCTTATGAAATTTATAACTTATAATTAATGACACTACATCTGCGCGTCAGTTTCCGGCATTTCGGCTTCCCAGAAATTCGCAGGAACGTAGTCAGCGCGGTGCAGATCACAATGAACGACACAATTTTTGTAGTTCTTAACATCCTTTTTCTTTTACGAACCGGCGCTGGAATCCCGTCTCATGAGAAACTCGTCATGATAAACCCCGTCAAAATAAAGTGCTGCTGTATCCGTTGCCCACTCAGTAAATCCGAAAGAACGGTAAAGTGAATAGGCAACCAGGTTTGTGGTAACTACTGAGAGTTTTACCGTTTTGGCTGAACCGGCAGAGTTCAACGCCGCCTCCATGAGTAAAGACGAAAGCCCGCTGCCCCTCATCTCAGGACGAACGTACATTCCCCATATATTTGCAACGTGACTCAGTTTTGATAACTGGCTGCGACTCACGCCAATCATGCCCTGCAGGGTACTATGGTGATCGTATCCACCAAAAATATCGCTGGCCCTCAGCTGTTCGGCAAAGAACTGCAGTGGCTTATGTCTACATTCTTCGTAGGATGCGCCAAAGGCGTCAGGATGAAGCCGTAAAGCCTCCAGCCTCAATTCCCTGAAGTTGCCAAGGTCGCTTTCAGTAATGCGCCGTACCATAAATCTTCCCACTGCGAACTTCCTGCTGTCACTGATTTAAATTGTCACAGCCACAGAATTGGATATTGTTAAGCATGGTTCGCTGTACGATACCGATCTGGCCAGGCTATGTTAATTATGGACGCTACAATGTTTCTGGAGGAATAAGATGCCAGTGTACTGTTTTTTTAAAAAAGGCAAACATGTGAATGCTCTGGAGAGAGATGACACAAGTGGTTCTGCGTTTCTGAGGGAGTGGGGATATGAAAAACAGCCTGAAGAACTGTCTGCCCCGAATGCACATTTCGCAACAGTCCGGTTTCATGACATCCGTAATGAAGAGCAGAGCACTGACCACGTATTCTCAACAGGAGCCGCTTTCGTAGCCCTGATAGTTGGCCTGACTGCAGTAGCAGACTGGTTATTTTTCTAGGTAGCGGGGAATGCTGATACAGCAGATCACGTAATGCCAAACCCAAGCGGCGAGGCAGGTATCAAGTTGTAGCTCAAACAAAGATACAGTCACAGAGCGCGATAAGAAAGTAAGCACCCCAGCCAACAGAGTGCTTTATTTTTAACCGACTGGACATGTCACGCCAGGTATATCAGTAGCCACATACCGTCAGCACCATGAATATGGCCGTCCCCCTTTAAATATCCTTCAGAGTCTTAACGTGTTGCAAAAAATATCCCTGTGCATCGGGACTTTAAGGATTAACCGAAGCGTTATCATTTTCATCAATAATTATTCTGTCACTTTCCTGAATTGATTCATTCATATCCTGCTGGCTCATGACCTGCACCAGGGATTCAGGACTGCTAAAAAGGGGAGAAGAAAAAGCGAAGCATTTTGGCCTGTTCTCCATTAAGAAAAAGTGAGTATGGCATAAGGGAAATGATCATTTTTATCAGCTGATACATTTGCTTTCAGAATAACTGTCTTCAGGATTAATCCGCAGCAGTATTTAAGCGAAGCGAAATTATCCTCAGCAGTCCAACAAAGAAAGCTCTCCGGGATGTTCGGATGACTTGCAGAATATTTGCATTTGTCAGGTCTTATCGGGGTCCCGGACTGCAACACCATTATAGCGTGACTCTGTTTACGCTAACTCTGTCACCCTCGTTCATTAGAGGTGATACTGAAACCTGCCAATTCAGGTGAGAATATTTTTCTATTTTTGTAAAAGCTTTTTAAAAAATCATCTATTATCATTGATACATGGAATAATTTTCCATTGTCTTATTAAGCTTTTAACTTTATCTGATTTTTAATGTCACCCTTTTTTAATGGCTTCTTCAGGCTCCTCAATAGCCTTGTAGTTAATAATGATTACGCTTCCTGTTTCTTCAAGTGGTACCTGGTAACGAATGCAAGGATTAATTAAAGGAAAACAGCTATGACTCACATTCACGAACAATCTACCGCTAATAAC
>NZ_CAJCKS010000142.1:0-12516 GCF_903970985.1 Pantoea sp. ME81
GACGAATTTTCCCCAGCGCATCTGCGGCCAGATAAATGGCATTGATACCCAGTTCTGGCATTGCGCCGTGTGCCGTTTTACCGTGGGTTTCACAGCGCAACCACAGTGCACCTTTATGGCCAATGACCGGATAGTTAGCCGTGGGTTCCCCAACAATCAATGCGCCGATTTCAGGCAAGTTGCCCGCTTCTATCAATGCCCGCGCACCATCACAGCCGGTTTCTTCCCCACCCGTAATCATCAACACCACGCCGCGGCCCGCTTGAATCGCCGCTTTTTGCTGCACGCAGGCGATGGCGAAAGCGGCTACCGCTGCTTTCATATCGCTGGCGCCACGGCCATACAGGCGATCACCGTCGATATCGCGACCAAAAGGGTCGAATTGCCATGGCTGATTGCCCAGCGGGACGGTGTCGAGATGACCGGTAAACGCGAGCGGTTTTCCTGCGGAGGTTCCCGGTATACTGGCAATCAGGTTGACACGACCCTCACCAAATTGCGTGAGTGTGACGTCGAAACCTCGCTCTGCCAGCCAGTCTGCCAGGAAATGCATGCAGTCGGCTTCATTGCCAGGCGGATTGATGGTGTTAAAGCCCAGCAGTTGCTGGGCGAGTTCAAGTGACTTTGGTGGCATATCAAGGGCGCTCCGTCAGCCAATCGAGGCAGTTCAGCCACAGTTGGCGATACCCTTTCCATTGAGAAAACGCTTCTGGTAACCAATGGGCGGACATATCGCTGGTCCAAACCAGAGAACGGCCATTTTGATACTCTCGTACTGCCAGCAAAGGATGAGCCGTACCCGCAACGGTGGCGATCAGTGTGCCTTCAGGCTGCATCTCGACCTCGTTATATCCCAGCAACCAGGGCCAATCGCCTGGAATATCCGCCAGCACTTTGTGTGACGTTGTCACCTCGGCGTAGCTGCCCTCCGGCGTCTCTATACGGTCATCCCAGGCGAGGCAGCGCACCGGCAACACTTTTTCCACCAGCGTATTACGGTAACGAGCACCGCCATTGATGCCCTGGAAACTGTAATAGCCGCCAATCATCATCAGAGCCCCACCTGCTGCTACATAATCGTGGATTAGCTTAAGACGATTGGGCGTACGACGGCTTTTCAGCCACGTATCCGGATGCAAAAGCAAAGTATTGGCGCCAATATCAGAGAGGATGATCGCATCCCACTGCTGTAAGGCTTCAAGCTCCAGAGGAAACTCAGTGGCCGCCGCGTGGGCAGGCATATGTGTAATGGCATAATCGCTATCTTGTAATGCCGCCATAAAATCGACGGCGCCGCTATGCCAGGTGGCGGTGGCGAACTGATCAAAGCCTTTCACATGGGTCGAGGTACTGGTCCAGGATTCTCCAACCAGCAAAACGTTCTTCTGCATAACGCGTCTCCGTTTATCCGCCAAATACTCGCTGCGGATTACCAATCATTAAGGTTTCAAGTTGTTCACCGCTAACGCCATGACGTTTCAGGCGCGGGACGAAATGTTTAAGAATGTAGCCATAACCGTGGCCACCGTAACGCGTCAGCATGGTTTTCAGGAACACATCCTGCGACATCAAAATCTGCTGGATATAGCCGTCCTCTATCAGTTCGCAGATGGCGCGTGCGTTCTCTTCATCGGATGGCGATTGGGCAGATTCGTCGGCGTAGTAATAACTCATGCCAATCATGTCGTACTCCAGAAAAACGCCGCGTTTAGCCAGTTCTCGCTGGTAGGGTTTGTCCGCAAAGCTGGGGTTCATATGGCACAGCACGGTATGACGCAAATCAGCCCCTTCCTGCTCAAGAATATCCAGCACCTTATGACCGAGCCGCTCCCAGCCAGGTAAGTGCACCTGGATGGGGGCGCCGGTTGCTGCGCTGGCGCGACCGGCAGCACGCAGTGACTTCTCTTCATCAGGGGTGAAGCGACTGGAAATACCGATTTCGCCGATCAAACCGGCAATGACGTCAGGTTTTTCATCTGCTCCACCGAGGTCATAGATGAGCTTGTCAGTCAGCTGCTCAACGCTGATGCTTTTGACCCATTCGGGATGTGAAGGCTCCAGATAAAGTCCAGTGCCCATCACGATGTTTAAACCCGTTAAGCGCGCAATTTGCTGTAATCCTTTGGGATCGCGTCCAATACCGATATTGGTAGGATCCACCACCGTTTCACCGCCCAGTGCGCGGTACTTCATTAATTCTTCGATGGCGGTGTCAGTATCGAACAACTGGCAATTATCGCGGCTCATCAACGGATTCATCGACAGTTCACCGAGGTTCTCCATCTTCACTGGCATCTCGGCAATGTGACGATCGCTGCAACAGCAGGGCGGTACCCATTTGCCAGAAGCATCCAGCAATATGTGCTCATGCATTAAGGTGACGCCCATTTCTGCCACTGGCATCGGACCGAGTACCGTCATCACCTGACCGCTACGTACGCCCACAGGAAGAGGGTCCGCATGACGGAAAATTGATCCTTTCATTGATTATCCTTTTGCGGGGGAGCGAGCAGGGTTGAGGATGCGAGTGTTGAGCCAAATCGCCAGTAAGATGATGGTGCCGGTCGCGATCTGTGTATAAAACGGCGAGATATGCGACAAGATCAGCCCATTCTGGATAATGGCAATCGACAATGCGCCCAACAGCGTGCCAATGATAGTGCCAAATCCGCCAAATAAACTGGTGCTGCCAAGGACTACCGCCGCAATCACCTGCAGTTCAAATCCTTCACCCTGATTGGACGATCCGCTGCCGAGACGCGCCGTGATAATCATGCCTGCCAGCGCGGCCGCCATACCGCTGAGGATATACACCTTCATGGTTACCGCTTTGGTATTAATGCCGCTACGGCGCGCGCCTTCTGCGTTGGCTCCGATGGCCGTAACATAGCGACCAAAACGCATGTGATTCAGCAAGACGTGCCCGGCCAACAGAATCACAATGCCGATTAGCGCAGGCATGGGAATGCCCAGCACCCAGGCGCGGCCCATAAAGGTGAACAGGCTGTCGGCGGGAACCGGAATCGAATAGCCCTGGGTAACCAGCAGCGCAATACCGCGCACCACGGCCAGCGTGGCTAGTGTGACAATAAAAGCGGGTATCCCTTCAAACGCGATAAAGAAGCCGTTGATGGCTCCGACCAAACCGCCCAATAGCAGTCCACCGATCAACACCACAGGCCACGGTAGTCCCCAATTGTTGAGTGCGATGGCAGAAAGCGCACCGACCAGCGCCAGTGTCGACCCTACAGACAAATCAATACCGCCAGTGGTGATCACCAACGTCATTGCCGTTGCGACAATCAGCAGCGGGGCGCTTTGCCGAATGATATTTAGCCAGTTAGTGCTGGTGAGAAAGTTACTGGTGATCAGCGAAAACACTACGCAGCAAAAGATAAAAAACAGCGCAATGCTCACCACGCCTGAGTGGTTATGCAACAGGCGGCGGGGCAGCGAGTGTTGGATCATGCGTGAACTGCTTAGATTCATGATACTCATCCTGTTTCCTCAATGTGCTGCTGCTGAATGAGCAGTGAATTTTTCACCCACGATCAGGTTAACGATGTCGCTGAGGCTGGTATCCGCCACGCGGCGATCGGCCACGTTGGTGCCTTCGTACATCACCATGATGCGGTCACACACCAGGAACAGATCCTGTAAACGGTGGGTAATCAGGATCACGCTCACCCCGCGCGCTGAAACACGACGTATCAGTTCCAGCACCGCCTCCACTTCAGCTACAGCGAGAGCGGCGGTAGGTTCATCCATGATCAGCACTTTGGGTTCGAACGCCGCTGCGCGGGCAATAGCAATAGCCTGCCGCTGCCCACCTGAAAGATTGCGTACCAGCAGGCGCGTATCGGGAATGGAAATCCCAAGGCCTTTCAGCATTTCGCGTGCTTCTGCATGCATTTTGGTTTGATCGAGAAAGGGAATACCGAGCACGGATTTCATCGGCTCGCGGCCCATGAATAAATTCCCCGCCACATCAACCGTATCGCACAGGGATAGATCCTGATAGACCATCTCAATATGACAGCGGCGTGAATCGGCAGGGTTACTGAAGTGCTGTTGTTCACCGTCGATGCGAATGGTGCCGCTGGTGGGGATTACGGCACCGGACAACACTTTGGTGAGCGTCGATTTGCCGGCACCGTTATCGCCAACCAAACCGAGTACTTCCCCTGGCGCAAGCTGAAGATTTACCCCGCGCAAAGAGCGAATCGAACCGTAGGTTTTGGTGATATTAACCATTTCAACCCGGGCCGGAAGAGCTTGTAATTGCTGCATTGGACAACTCCCATCAACACTTGTGGGAAATGTTTGCCCTGTTGGGAAAAGTGCATATCCGGCACGATCTACAATCTAGTAAACCGGTTAACTGCCAGATAAGTCTTTTGTTTAAACCAACAGGGCAAACGCTACAATGATATTTACTCGCCAGTGATGACATTGCAGCATCCATGCCAGCCTGCGTTGCAGGCACTTCACTTTCGGCTAACTTGTTGTAAATCATCACGAGTTTCGTGAACATCAAGTAAACCGGTTTACTCACTATAACGCGATTAAAAAAATCAGCTCACTTTTTGCGCCATTATTGTGCGCTTTTGCATCATTTTGGGACGCCGTTAACAAATCCAATAGAATCACGCCCAATCCATTCCACGGGCAAACGGGTTTCGTTCGGGATGCCGGTTTCATCATTGAGCAGGCGCAGCATAATACTCACCGCCGTATGTCCCAATTCGCGAGCGGGTTGGCGGATTGTGGAGATTCGTGGATGTGTCAGGTCGGTGTAATTGGCATCGTCAAAGCCCACCAGCGAGAGGGCAGCGGGAGCCTGCAAGCCGCTGGCGCGAAGACCATCTAGCAATCCCAGCACCAGATAATCACTGGCGGCAAACACGGCAGTGGGGCGTTGTGCACAGCTGAAAAGTCGTTTGAGCGCCTGCTGGCCAAATTCGCGCGCATAGTTGCCATACATCACCCATTCGGGAGGAATGGCTAACCCGACCTGTTGCATCGCGGTACAAAAACCCTGATAGCGCTCGCGTACGCTCATCAGTTGTTCTGGCCCGCCGATGAAAGCGATCTGGGTGTGTCCGGCAGCAATCAATTGTTCCGTTGCCATACGTCCACCTTGCACATTGTCGGCAAACACTTTGGGCACCGTACTGCCGGGAATATCTTCATCCAGTAACACCACATGACGCTGGCGCTGAATTTCCTGCCGTAGTACGCCGTTATCGGGACGGTTAGTGGTGAACAGCAGGCCATCAACCTGACGCGTATCCAGCCAGCGGATAAACTGCGTCTCCTTTTCCGGATTATTACGCGTGATACAAAGCACCAGACTATAGCCTCGCGCCGATGCTGCCTCTTCAGCCGCATCAGCCAGTTCAGCAAAGAATGGGTTGGTGATATCCGGCAATACCAATCCCAGGGTTTCACTCCCACCTTTACTCAGACGACGTGCTAGGCTATTGCCACGATAATCAAGGGTGTGAATCGCGCTTTCGATGCGATCAATGGTCTCCTGAGGCAGCACAATACTGTGGTTCATGTAGCGGGATACCGTGGCTTTTGACAGTCCCGCCAGTTTCGCGACATCCGATAACAATACGCGTTTTGTACTCATGAATTCCGCTCTCAATCCCCAGGTGGCTTATCTGTAACACAGTTAAGCGTGACTGATACAGTGCTTTCCTTTTTGCGTGGATGGATAAATAAACACTTGACAAAAAAATCGCCTGGGAGAATTGTATAAACCGTTTACCGCAGTACCGGGAATAACTTCCCAACCTGATTCACACTATTTCACCCCGTACTCCCAGCGGATGGGATACCGAAATAGTTGAACCGGGTGGCATCAAAAACACAGCGTCAGGCCTGTGTTCTGTTTTATTTCATCGATATTTGCCAGCCAACATAACCTCTCAGCGTGAAAGCGCTGTGAAACGCTGATTATTATTTATTCCCGACGAGGAAAACATGATGTCATCTTTCACCGGAAAACTGCGTTCAATGGTTCTGGCCACAGCATTACTTTCATCAGGTTCGCTTTTTACATTAGCCCATGCCGCGCCCACTTATGCATTAGTACAAATTAACCAGCAGGCTCTGTTTTTTAATCTGATGAATCAGGGGGCTCAGGAAGCGGCTAAAGCCTGTGGTAAAGAGCTGGTGATTTATAACGCGAACGATAATCCTGTGGCACAAAACGATGCCATTGAAAACTATATTCAACAAGGCGTGAAAGGCATCTTAGTCGATGCCATCGATGTTAACGGCATTATGCCGGCGATTAAAGAAGCAGCCGCAGCGAAAATCCCGGTGATTGCGATTGATGCTGTATTACCAGCAGGCCCGCAAGCGTCGCAGGTTGGGGTGGATAACCTTGAAGGCGGTAAAATCCTCGGTAAATATTTTGTCGATTACGTGGCAAAAGAGATGGGGGGTAAGGCGCGCTTAGGCATTGTTGGTGCATTGAACTCAGCGATTCAAAACCAGCGTCAGAAAGGGTTTGAAGACACCATTAAAAGTAACAGCAAAATTACTGTTGCTGATGTGGTAGATGGTCAGAACATTCAGGATAACGCGATGACAGCGGCGGAAAACCTGATCACCGGTAATCCAGACCTCACCGCGATTTACGCCACCGGCGAACCGGCACTGCTTGGTGCCATTGCGGCGGTGGAAAACCAGGGACGCCAGAAAGATATCAAGGTGTTTGGTTGGGATCTGACCGCGAAAGCCATCAGCGGGATTGACGGCGGCTATGTGACGGCGGTGCTGCAACAGGATCCGAAAAAGATGGGCGAAGAGGCGCTGAAAGCACTTAACGCCATCAATGAAGGAAAAGCTGTCAATAAAACGATTCTGGTGCCTGCCACCGTGGTAACCAAAGCGAACGTGGATACTTATCGTCCGCTGTTTAAATAAGTGCGTCGTTGCGAGAGGTGGCCGGAAGGCCACCGTTAAAGGCCCACGGCCAGCAGTGCTCTGAGTTCACACTCAGTTGGAAAGGCTTTCAGTGTTCCGGTACGGCTCACGGTAATGGCGGCCGCCGCGCTGGCATGCTGCAGCGCGAGGGCATCGGGCGCGACACCGCGCAGTAAGGCCGAAGCAAGTAGCACCGCCAGGAACGTATCGCCTGCTCCGGTGCTATCTACGACTTGAATCGGTGTTGCCGGGCAAAAATGGTGTTGGGCATCGGTGATCAGTTCAGCACCTGCGGCGCCCTGAGTAATAACCAAAGTGGGAATACCAACAGGTTGCAGCAGTTCGGCTTCATGTTGATTGACCACGGCAATATCGACCAGCGGCCACAAATAGGCAAAGTCCGGGTTGGCGGGGGAAGGATTAAATACGGTGATGAGCCCATGATTTTTTGCCCAGCTAAAGAGGGCGCGGGTCTTATCAACGGAGAAATTACCTTGCTGTAACAGAATATCGCCGGCTGAGGCATCCGCTAAATGCGCCAGGATAATATCCAGCGTTAGCGCTTCGGCTGCTGCCATGGTGGTAATAATCGCATTGTCGCCGTCGTGACTGGTAAAAATGATTGAGGTGTCACTATGTTCAGAAATACTATTTTGAGGATTTAACGTTAATTTTTCGCTTTGCATGCAATCGCGAATCCACTGGCCGTTAATATCGTTACCGGTGGCGGCTATTAATTGTGTATCGATACCGCAGCGGGAAATGACAATCGCCTGATTAGCGCCTTTTCCGCCGATATCTTGCGATGATTTTACGCCATGAATGGATACGCCTTTTTGTGGCAATTCATGAATGGACCAGGTTTCATCAACCACAATATTACCTGCAACATAGACACGCATAGGTTTCTCGTTAATAAGGTGAAAGAGATGGCTTCTATATCAGCAGAAAAAAGTAACGCGATACAAGATATTTTTTCACGTAAGAAAGCGGTGATTGGTGTTATTCATTGTGATGCCTTTCCCGGTGCGCCGAAATATCGCGGTAAACCTGTGAGAGATATTATCGATCGCGCCCTGCGTGACGCGGAAAACTACCTTTCAGGCGGCGTACATGGATTGATCGTTGAAAATCATGGCGATATTCCTTTTGCGAAACCTGAAGATATTGGTCCGGAAACAGCAGCATTCCTGGCGGTTATCACAGAAAAAATTCGCGAACGCTTTGGCGCACCGCTTGGCATTAACGTATTAGCCAATGCCGCTATTCCCGCAATTGCTACAGCATTGGCGGGGGGCGCGAGTTTTGTGCGTGTTAACCAGTGGGCGAATGCCTACATCGCTAACGAAGGCTTTATTGAAGGTGCGGCGGCCAAAGCGCTGCGCTATCGCAATCAACTGCGTGCCGACCACATTCGTGTCTTCGCTGACAGCCATGTCAAACACGGCAGCCATGCCATTGTGGCCGACCGTTCCATCCAGGAACTGACGCGAGATGTCGACTTTTTTGAAGCCGATGCGGTGATCGCCACCGGACAGCGCACCGGCGACAGCGCCACGCTGAGTGAAATTGATGAAATCCGTGCTGCTACTGAATTGCCGCTGCTGGTGGGCTCGGGCGTTACCCCGGCTAACGTCTGCCAGATATTAGGGCGTACGCAAGGCGTGATTGTTGCCAGCACCATGAAAGTGGATGGCGTGTGGTGGAACGAGGTGGAGTTAGCGCGGGTTAAACACTTTATGTCCGTGGCGCAGGCCGCGCTGGAGGAGGCGTGATGCTCAGTTTTACCGATCAACTTCTCGAACAGCATCAGCAGGTGTGGCAAGAGATGCAGCAGCATCGATTTGTGCGGGATATCGAACAGGATCAACTGCCCGACAGCGTATTCAACCGCTATCTGGTGTTTGAAGGCAACTTTGTCGCCACCGCGATTGCCATCTTTGCGTTGGCCGTCAGTAAAGCGCCCGCTATTCGGCAACAGCGCTGGTTGATTGGCGTACTCAACGCGTTGGTAGACACCCAGATTGACTGGTTCGAAACGGTGCTGGCCAGGCGCGATATCCACCCCGAGGATTATCCCGATGACTTACCGGGCGTCACCACGTTTCGTGATGGCATGTTGCAAGTGGCGCAGCAGGGCAGCTATGCCGAGATCATTACGCTGATGTTTGGCGCCGAGTGGATGTACTACCACTGGTGCAAACGCGTCAGCGAGCAAAGTCAGCAGGATGCCGACGTCCGTCGCTGGGTCGATATGCACGCCGAAGAGGAGTTTCATCAACAGGCGTTGTGGCTCAAAGCCGAGCTGGATGCGTGTGCATCAATCCTCAGCATCGAGGAGAAACAGCGGCTCTCCACGCTTTACGGCACTGTGCTGCAATGGGAAATCGACTTCCACACTGCGGCCTATCAGGAGGGCGAAGATGAATAGCTGCTTCATTGAAGCGCGCAATATCTGTAAGCGATTTGGTGCATTAACTGCGTTAAGCCAGGTCAATTTATCGATCCATCGCGGCGAAGTGCTGGCGCTGCTCGGTGATAACGGTGCGGGGAAATCCACCTTCACCAAGGTGCTGTCGGGGGCCTATAGCGCCAGCGAGGGTGAACTGTGGATCGAAGGTAAAGCGGTGAAATTCACCTCGCCTCGTCAGGCTGCGGAACACGGCATCGCCACCATTTATCAGGAGCTGGCACTGGCGGAAAACCTGTCGATTGCTGAGAACGTGTTTCTCGGACGCGAACTCAAGCGCCGGGTACTGGGTATCCCTTTCCTGAAACGCCGCGCGATGCGGGAACAGGTCGATCAGCTATTGAAAGATCTGGATGCACACATCTCCGATGCCGAAGCAGCGGTAGGTAGCTTGTCGGGCGGTCAGCGCCAGGCGGTGGCGATCTGCCGTGCGCTTAATCTCAACGCACAATTAGTGATCATGGATGAGCCCACCGCCGCGTTGGCGGTGGCCGAAACGCAGAAGGTGCTGCAACTCACGCGTCGTCTGGCAGAACGCGGCTGCGCGGTGGTGCTGATCAGCCACAACATCAGCGATGTGTTTGCCGTGGCGGATCGCATGGTGGTGTTTCGTCGTGGTCGGAAAATTGCCGAACGCCGCCATGTCGACACCACGCCTGACGAAATCGTTTCACTCATTACTGGCGCGCATCCTGATGCGCGCGTCTTTGAAAACACCTAACACCAGGGGAAATTATCATGCGTCGAATTGCTACGGCTGTTTGTTCTCTGTCACTGCTGGTCTCGGGTTGTGCACTGGCGGCGGAAAAAGTTGCCTTTGTGCCGCAAATCATCGGCATTCCCTATTTCCAGGCCATGGAAGCGGGCGGTAAGCGTGCGGCAAAAGAGTTGGGCGTCGAGTTTGTCTACAGCGGGCCGGTAGACACCAACCCAATGGATCAACTGCAAATTGTGCAAAACCTGATTGCACAGAAGGTTAACGCCATTGGTATCAGCGTGCTGGATGCTTCCAGTATTGCGCCGGTAATGGCGCAAGCGAAATCCAGCAATGTGCATCTTTTCACCAGCGATAGCGACGCACCTGATAGCGGACGTCCGGTTTACGTCGCGCAGGCGACCGATGAAGGGCTGGGTGACAGCATCATTGATGAGATGGTGAAGCGAGTGGGAGATAAAGGAAAAATCGGCATCGTCTCCGGGGAAGCCACTGCATCCAACCTTAATAGCTGGATCGGGTACATGCAGCAACGCGTGAAGAGCAAATATCCCCATATCACGCTGCTTAAACCGCAGTATGCCGGCGGCTCTGCCAGTCGTGCGGCACAAATCACCACCGATTTGATGTCAGCGAATCCAGATATCAAAGGGGTGATCGCCATGGCTTCCACGACCTGTCCTGGAGTGGCGCAAGCCATCGAAAGCGCCGGTAAAAACGGCAAAGTGATCGGCAGTGGATTCTGCAGCCCGAACACTGCGCGGGCCTATCTGAAGAGCGGGGCGTTTGGCTACACCGTACTTTGGGATCCAGAAAAACTCGGTTATCTGACGGTGTGGGCAGGTAAGCAGTTGATCGATGGCAAAGCGTTTGCGGCAGAGAACAAAGTGCCCAGCTTTGCGGAACCGGTAAAGTTTGACAGTAAAACGGGGGTACTGCTGCTAGGCAGTCCGGCCGTTTTCACCAAAGAGAACGTCGATCAATTCAATTTTTGACGGGGACACACATGCACATGACTTCACGGGAGATCGCCTTATTGGCGATCGCCTTGCTGGCTGTTGGCTGTTTCTCCTGGTTTTCGCCATGGTTTGCCACCGCGGACAACCTGCTCACCATCTTACGCAATAGCAGCGAACTGTTGCTGATCGCGCTGGGAATGACGTTGGTGATTGCCATGGGCGGGGTGGATGTGTCTGTGGGCGTAGTCATGGGGGTTGCAGCATGGGGCGTTGGGCAACTGTTGATGCTGCAGTCGCCCTGGCTGGCTGCGCTGGCGGGGCCGCTGATAGGCCTGCTGGCCGGTCTGCTCACCGCGCTGGTGGTGGTAATCGGTCGCATCCCGGCGATTGTGGGTACGTTGGGATTGTTTGGCGTCTGGCGCACGGCTTTGTTTGTGCTGCTCGGCGGGCAATGGTTATCCGGACTGCCCGATGATCTGACCCGTGGTCTAATGCACACGCTATTTGGTGTTCCGATTATGGCATGGATGATCATGCTGGTCTGGGCGCTGGTTTGGCTAGCACTGCGCCATACGCCTTATGGATTATGGTTACTGGCAGCGGGGAATTCAGAAGAGAAAGCCAGGCTGGCAGGCATCCCGGTCACCCAGGTACGCATCGCCACTTTCCTGATTAGCGGTGTGCTTTGTGGCTTAGCCGCCACCTGCTATATCGCGACTTATCGCAATGTGGAAATGACGGTGGGCGGCAGCCTGGCACTGGAGGCAATCGCGGCAGTGGTGCTGGGCGGTACGCGCATTACTGGCGGTTCATGCAGTCTGCTCGGAACCTTGTTGGGCGTTTTGCTGCTGCGCATTCTGCAGAACGGTTTGCTATTGGTGGGTGTGCCCTCTTTATGGCAAACGGTCGTCACCGGCACCGTATTGCTGCTGGTGTTAAGCAGCGAGGCCGCCAGCGGTCGTGTACTGACATTCAGGAGGATGGCATGAAAATCATGCATAAATCGCCTGACCTCACCTTACTCGTCGCATTGTGGCTGCTACTCGGCATCGGGATTGTCTTCGCACTGCCGCAGATGTTGGCTTTATGGTCCATCACCTCAATCCTGCAATTCGCTACGCTGCTTGCTCTGGTGGCATTGGGCCAATCGCTGGTGGTCATGGCGGGCGGCGGCGGTATTGATCTCTCGGTCGGGGGCAATGTGTCTCTCTCCGCTGTTATCGGCATGCTGGCGCTGCAACAGGGTATCAATCCGGCACTGCTTCCTGTGATTTGCATGTTGAGTGGAAGCGCCGCCGGAGCACTAAATGGCCTGCTGGTGGCGCGACTACGGTTATGGCCATTAATTGTCACGCTGGGCAGTTTTTACCTGTTTTCTGGCCTGGCATTGGCTTTAACCGGTGGTGCGGCTATCTCAGGCGTTCCGGTAG
>NZ_CAJCKS010000143.1:0-12477 GCF_903970985.1 Pantoea sp. ME81
CTTCAATGCCCTCAGGGCCACCCAGTAAAGCCACAGCAATCGCCAATGCTCCGGCACCCGCAACAGTAATTAACCGTTTACGCAGAGAGGCAGAAATCCCCACCCGCTAGCGCCCGCTTTCTCTGCAGCGACAATGTTTTGAACGGATGTCAGCGAGGGTCAACTTACGCCGGTAATACCAGTTAATCAGACAGGTGAGTAAGGCAATGCTTATGCCAGCCAGCACCCCGACAGCACTCCACTCCTCCGGGCTGAACCACGTCAGAATGCTATGGGCGATTGCACCCGCAGATGCGCTATAAGCCGCACCGGTTGTCAGTTTGCTCACGTTAGTCTCTGTCAGGGAGGGAGGATGTTGAGTGGGGGCTCTGGTCAGAGTCCTTCGGGTACAAAAAAGCCCTGACTGAATGGTCAGGGCTTCGTCTGTAAGTTCTGGAGGGTAAAACCCCATCGTTAGAGCCAATCTACCACAAAAAATGGAAAAGTAAATAGCAGGCGATTTCATCGCGCACGCCGTAATAGTGCGCTATCGGGTGATGAGCTGCAGCTGCTTCTCAGCCCATGACACCTCTTTCTCAAGAAAGGTAATCAGGTAACCCGACAGATGTTTCAGGCTCTTGTTCCAGGTATCCAGTGAGATTGCGTCGCTGACCTGTGCGATAGCGCGGTAAACAACCGTAGAAGCAATGCGTTCAAATCCTCGGCCGCCGCAGCGCTTGCAGTGATGATAGACGGGAACACCCTGCAGATGGGATTTCAGACGATTGACCGCCACGCCTCGCCCTTTACAGTCATTGCAGGCTGCCCGTACTACTTTCTTTCCTGCGCATTTTTTACAGAGCTTCCCCTTTTGCTGCCCCGTACCCTTACAGGCAACACAGGGCATTTCGGTGGCCGCACTGCGGGCAAAATCCAGGAAGGCATAAATCACGATGATCTTCAGAACCGCCTCACACTCCCGCGCAGGTAATTTGCAAAGAACCGGATAGCGAGTGGCTTCTTTCTGCGCCGCCGCCATCAGTAAACTCACGGCCTGTGCGCCAGCCCTCTTGCTCAGGTTCATCTTCGCGGCAAAGGCGGCATAGCCCAGTGAAGCACGTCGCTGCGCCATTCCGGCTGCAGCCATGACGTCGGCGGTTGAGAGTGAGTCCGGTGAAGCGCGGGTAAACAGGGTGCCTGGATGCAGAGAGCGGGGGGAATGAAATTTAACGAGACCTTCGAGATTCATGGAAACTCCATTGCGCTGTATGACGGCTGACAATACAGGCAATGGAATATGACTATATGGGCATTCAGTTTTCTGAACGTGTCAGGGAAAACCTATGGGATGGATGATGAATGACTTTTTGCTAATCAGCGCAGGCAACTGGTCACGCTCCAGCCCGGTGATGCGCATCCAGATAGCAATCAGCGCTTCCCCTGTATGATGCCGGGGTATCGCGCCCTGCTTCCACCCCACCAGCGTGGAGGTTGCCACATCAAGCTCGTAGGCAATTTTTTGCAGTGAATAGCCTGCCCGACTGATATCACTCAGAACCCGAAACCAGTCGGTTTTATGAATGTTAATTACTGGCACAATCAATCTCCCGCAAGTGGTCAGTCCAGATTAAGCCTGCAGGGGCGAAATTTAAAGTCTTCATTGCCCGTTACCCAGTCTGAGTCTGGTGAGGTCTTTAAGTTTTTTCAGACCAAGTTTATTCGCACAGTTTTTCCTGTGCTGATAAACAGTGCACCGATCGATGCCAAATTCACTGGACTGCCATTCCGCATTTTTGCCATGAACAAATCCGTCGAGGATATCCAGTTCTCTCTGTGTCAGTTGAATGGCTGTGTCATGCCCCACTTCACCGGCTATTACCCTTCCCAGTAATCTGGTGATCCGATGACGGCAGGTACGGGTATGAACAATCTGTTCTTCATGAATGACGCGCTGTAGCACCTGAACAGAGGCGCCAGTCAGCAAACTGACGTCGTCTGCGAAAATAACCAGCCTGGTGTTCACGCGCTTTTTGATATTTAGCAATGTACTGATCCACTCAGGCATAAATGTCCCCTGTGAAAGGCAAACGATTGCGGCTCTTAAATGACAACGGCTGTGAATTGCCTGAGCAGCAGCCCATCTGGCACAGTTGCAGGCGTGAAATGTCTGCAGGTAGTGTTGATGAGCAACGGTGTCTACGATGTCAAATAACCCTCTGTGTAAAATGTTTCTTTCTCCAATAACAACAAAATGCCTTGCTGGGTACATTGTGATTTCCCTTGAACCCTGAAAGTTTCGTTTAACATATATACATGAATTAACTCAGTGAAATCACAATTTCAGGTAAAAAATCGATATTCAAAGAAACAAATTGATTACATCCTCAAAAAAATTACCCCATTGAGAATGATCATTAACTCGTAATATCAGAAATTTAAATGAGACGTCTAAGAATATTTTTAAGAGAAACATGAATGAAAACATCCCATTAACGACAGGATGATTTTTAACGATATTTTGACTTTTAAAATTTCGGTATTACTATGCTGCATGAATTCAGGAGGGCATATGAAAAGAATCGTATTAGGAATATGTTTACTGTCAGGGTGTCAAAACTCAGTAACTCCACAACGCAACCAAACTGAAGACATCAACGCCAGAAAATATCCACTACTGAATGTTCAGGGCTGTCATGACTGGGACAAGCGATTCGTTTACGCCAGACCTGATATCATCAGGACGAGTAAACACTTCGATTGTGATCGAAAGGATTTTAAAAGAAAGAAAAAGTGATATATTTCATAATTCAAAAACGTAGCAAAGGCTATCAGACACATAACATGAGATCTACGCTTTAAAGCGAAATAACATCCAACATAACCTTAAGAAAGTGAAGATAGAGGGCAGGTTTTAAGCTATAAAATGACGTCCTGGTATTGCCCAGCAATCCTCTGATATGGTTTTTAACATTCATGATTCTCTGGACATTTTAATTAATAAGATGAAAACTGATTGCCACCATTAACCCACTTGTCATACCTCTCAAGCGCTGAAGATAATCTATAGCTTAGTTTACAATAAAAATCTAAAAAATGTTTTCATGATTGCACCACCCCACTATTGCTATCCTCTAATCATCCTCGATGATTAATCTCACATCAATTGGCACAGGTTTATGAAATTCTTTAAAACTTAGGAATCACGTCAGATCACCCTTGCTCACTGAAGGCTTTTTCATAAAAAAGAACATCATATGAATTGCCTAACCATGTTTTGAACAGAATAGCTTAGACAGTGAACCTTATTAAGGTGAAAAATTTTTTGGCTTTACGTTCAACTATGGTGTTTCTGAACTTGAATCATTTTAATTTATAAACACCCTCTAAACTCAAATCATTATTTCACTATTCTGAATAAAACCCACCAGGCAATAACAAATACTTCCATGCACCAATGAAAATGCTATTAATATCCCAGGCGACATTGCATAAATCATTATCACTTTACAGCAACTTGATCATATGGCATCTGGTATCAACATTCAAAGATAACAGACCTCAGGTAAGTGCTATCAGTCAGATTAAATGCGAGGGAATCAATGTCAGGCTCAGAAAAAAAAACCACGTCCATTAGTTTCATGGCAGTTATTGCTGTTTCGCTTAGCACGATGATTGCAATGCTCGACAGCACCATCGCAAACGTCGCGCTGCCAGTGATCGCCAGCGACTTCAAAGTTACCCCCTCTGAATCAATACTTATCGTCAATGCATACCAGTTTGCTGTGGTGGCTTTCCTCCTCCCCCTTGCGGCGTTAGGTAAAACAGTGGGCAACAAACGGATTTTTGAAGCAGGCGTATTATTTTTCGCGCTGTCATCTCTTGGGTGTGCCTCTTCCGAATCGCTGGGTGAATTGACGCTGTTTCGCATCATTCAGGGCGCAGGTGCCGCAGCCATATTGAGCGTTAATGCAGCGCTGATAAAAGAAATATACCCGGCCAGACTGCTGGGGCGCGGTCTCAGCATTAACGTGATGATTGTTTCGGTCTCTGCAGCTGCAGGCCCTTCCATCGCGGCGGCAATACTTTCGGTTACCAGCTGGAACTGGCTTTTCACCATTAATGGACCGATCGCGGTAGTTTCGCTGCTACTGAGCATCTTTTTCCTTAAAAAGCGGCCACTCCCGGAAGTTCACTTCGATATGGCAGGTGCGTTGCTTATGTTCGCCGTGGCCATGAGCTTTTCGCTCTGTATTTTTGGACTAACGAGAGATTTGCCGCTGATGGCCACTATCAGTTTCGATGCACTCATACTGCTGCTGATTGGCCTGTATCAGAATCAGAAAAGTAAAACGGATGCAGCTTTGATACCTGTCAGGTTTTTCAGGAACAGGACACTCTCCCTTTCTCTTATCATGTCCACCCTTTCTTACAGCACGCAACTACTGGCCTATGTCTCACTTCCATTTTATTTTCATGAAACGCTCAAACGTAGTGTTGTTCAGACCGGCTTATTGCTGACTGCGTGGCCACTTGCAACCACAATAACAGCCATGATCGCGGGTGAGTTAGTCAAAAAAATTAATTGCCACCTCCTCGCGGTGGCCGGTTTGAGCATTCTAATGGTGGGCATGCTATTACTGATATTCCTGCCATCGGCCCCTGGTGATGCAGATATTATCTGGAGGGTAGCGATTTGTGGTATGGGATTTGGTTTCTTTCAGTCCCCGAACAATTACCACATTATGGCGTCAGTAAGCAGTGGTGATGCAAGTGTCGCGAGTGGTTTGTTAGGCAGCGCGCGTGTCATTGGACAAATAACAGGATCGGCCATGGTGGCGATTTTATTCAATTTAGATAACAAATATGCAATCGAATACGCTCTCATCGCAGGCGCAACCTTTTCATTTCTTTCATGCTGCGTGAGCTGTTTAAGATATAGAAGCGAGCAGTCGTCAAATAGTTAAAATGAAGCAAGCCTTGATTAATAAACGAAGCGATACCTTTTAAAAAGGGTTAACTTTCATCAAAACTTCATGTTTGTCATGAAACCTCTGAGGCCACTTCATAATTTTTTAACCCAACATTAAAGTTAATTCCTTAAATATAAGCACTCTGACTATAATTTATCGGTATCAGTTAACGTCAGTTCATAGCTCACGTTCGAAGTCGATTCAGGGCTCGATTCAGGTTTAATGTTCAGGGGTGAATCATGGCAGATTTCGACCTACATAAATTTCTCATTAACGATCAACCTTACACCTTCCTCTTTGAAGTCGTTGTACGTGTACTCATTGCATATATCGTCGTTTTCACCTTTTTGAAAATTTCAGGCAGGCGCGGTGTCCAGCAGCTCTCACTCTTCGAAGTTGTGGTGATCCTAACACTAGGGTCTGCTTCAGGGGATGTGACTTTTTACGATGATGTCCCCGTTCTTCCCGTCATTTTGGTCTTTGCCATATTGTTATTACTGTATCGGCTAACCACCTGGGCAATGACCAAATCTTCGTGGTTCTCAACTCTTATTGAAGGAGAAGTGGTAACGCTAATCGCTGAGGGTAAGTACGTTTCTGAGAATCTGGACCGGCTGAACATTTCAGAAGATGAATTTCTGATGGAGTTACGCCTTAAAGGGGCCGAACATCTTGGTCAGATACGGCTGGGGCTGGTAGAGGTAGATGGCCAGCTCAGCCTCTACTTTTATCCGGACGAAGAAGTGCGGGCCGGGTTATCTGTACTTCCTGAAGCACACCGTCAATGTTTCACCAAAATCCCTGCAACAGGCTTATATGCCTGTAACCGCTGCGGCACTACCCGAGAAATACTTGGATATGAAGAAAGAAGATGCCACGAATGCGGACGCGATACCTGGTCACTCGCACTGAACAAAAAGCGGGTTTGAAGCACAGGTGCAGCATATTTTTCGATATCTCACAAAATTCCCACCCGGCATAAAGCCAATCAGGATCAGATATTCAGGAAACTTTTTTTCTGGCGCTTTAACCTAAAGAGACTATTGATGTTCCGTTGTGACGATTTTACCAGGACAGAAATTTACCTTCGCTCACTAAGTTTCACACCGCATGTCTGCCTTTAATCAGGTTAGCCTCTTCCCTATATCTCAATCACTTTGAGGCAAAAAAAAAGCCCGCCGAAGCGGGTGTCATATGATAGTGACAACACCAGGGAAAATCGTTGTGACAACTCATCCTTGAATACAGTTGACACACATATAGTTTAGTCTTTCTCATGAACATGATTTGTAAATCGCAGTAAATATCTGATTTGATATGCACAATCACGATTATTGATAAACTTTCTGAACAAATTAGCAAGCTACTCTGTCCAGCTTCAGTTGGATAACAAAAATTGCCCAAGCAGCGTGTTGCCCCCTTGGTGTCTGAGGACGCGTTCTTAAGATGCCTTTCCTGATGTCCCTGCCCCTTTTCTCAAATGAGTACTACACTCATCACCACCATAAAAATTTTAAACATGTACACCTAACTGTCTCGACTCTGGCTATAAACCGCCTCTTCGTATGACTTTGACCGATAATGAGCGTTGAGACTTTCAGGGGTTAACATAGATGTATGCACTGAAGATGTACCTGATAAACTTTTTCAATCATGCGAAACGGCCATGGACGAAGAACTAATCAACGCGGCTACCACTCTGGGGGAGTTACTGTCAGCAACATCACTGACAGTCACGACTGCCGAGTCATGTACTGCCGGCTGGGTCGGTTCGGCCCTGGCGGCGGTCAGTGACAGCACACGATTCTACAACTGCGGCTTTATTACCTATACCGATGCGGCCAAACAGCGCATTCTCAACGTCAGTCCGCATACCCTTGCGAATCACTCTGCAGTCAGTGAGGCTACTGTCATCGAAATGGCGCGCGGCGTCAGATCACTTGCCGGTGACAATATAGGAATAGCTGTCACTGGCTATGCGGGACCGGACGGGGGCGATGACGGTACCCCAGCCGGGACCGTCTGGTTTGGATGGTGTCTGGATGATGAAAGCGTATGCACATCGCAGAAATGGTTTAGGGGGAACAGTGAAGAGGTAGTGAGGAAAGCAGCCTTGTATTGCATAACCGAACTCACACGCATTTTGTAGAATTGGTAGGGGAACGCTGATGGCTCCCCTTTTAGATATTAAGCCTGTTTGGGTTGGCCATTAGACGCCGTCAACCCGCCGTCGACGGGCAGGTTCACCCCAGTGATATAACGCGCATCATCGCTGGCAATGAAGGCGATTGCACTGGCGATATCTTCAGCCTTACCAGCCCGCTGGAGGGGAATGCGGTCATAGAACTTGTTTAACAGTTCCTGATTGTCCTTCATATCTTCGGTAAGATCGGTCAGCGTAAATCCCGGGCAGATGGCATTCACGCGAACACCGTCCGCACCATAATCCATCGCCAGTGCGCGCGTAAAATTAGTCACGCCGCCCTTCGCAGCGTTATAAACGCTCATTCCCCAGTCTCCACCCAGCCCTGAAACCGAAGACGTGTTCACCACATTCCCCTGAGTTTTAAGCAATGAAGGCATGAAGTAATGGACACAATGAAATACCCCATCCAGATCAGCCCCCATCAGCTTTTTCCAGTCCTTAATGGACACTTCATGTATTTTTCCCTGAACAACACTCCCCGCATTGTTCACCAGGACGTCGACTCTGCCATAGGTTTGCTCGACCAGCTCTGCCAGCTGTTTGACCTGGTCGGGATCCGACACGTCACATGGCGCTATAAGATGCTCCCCTTTCGGAAGCGCGTGCAGTGTGGTTTCGAGTTTTTCACGGGTTCTTCCCACCAGCACCACCGAAGCACCTTCACTGGCAAAACGCTTTGCTGAGGCCGCCCCTATTCCTGAACCCGCACCGGTGATCACGACAACTTTTTCCAAAAAACGTGACATCGTTATTCTCCATTAGGCCTTTTTAATGAGTGATAAGCCTGGCAGCCATGAGGGGATGATCAAGCGAAGCAGGATCGCCAGGATGGGACATCAATGGAAGTAGATACCCGTGGGCATACCCGGTAAGCCCTTAACCTTTTGATCAAGGTAAAGGGCTTATCGAAAACCTAAAGAGCCGGGTTTAAGGTTTAAGAATGACTTTTGTCCAGCCGGGCGCTCGGCTGTCAAAATTTTTATAGCCTTCAGGAGCCTCATCGAGGCTCAGACGATGCGAGATAATCCGGCCGGGGCTGGCTTTGTCATGGTGAATAAGCCTTGCGAGCTGGCGGTTGTACGCTTTCACGTTTGCCTGACCAGTGCGGATGGACTGCCCCTTGAACCAGAAGCTGCCAAAATCAAACGGCATTTTACCCGCTTTTGCCAGGTCGCTTTCCGCTGCAGGATCCTGGGGCACGAAGACACCCACCACGCCTATTCCGCCTGTCGCCTTGGTTGATGCGACCAGACTGTTCATAGTTGCACTGTTGTCTTCATGGCCGTGTTTATTGCAGCACTGGTAACCGACACATTCACAACCGCAGTCTGTGCCCCTGCCGTCAGTCAGCTCAAGGATTTTCTGTACGGCTTCATCCCCGGCAGCATTAACCGGTGTAGCACCGAATTGCTCAGCAAGGGCCAGACGATCGCTGTGAGTATCAATAACAAAGACCTGGGAGGCACCTTTGATGATTGCTGAGTGCGCGGCCATCAGTCCCACCGGCCCCGCCCCGTAGATGGCGACGCTTTCTCCCGGACGCAGTCCCGCCAGTTCGGTTGCATGCCAGCCGGTCGGGAAAATGTCTGAAAGCATGACGTAATCTTCTTCTTTCTCCGCCGCATCCTCTGGGAGCACCAGGCAGTTGAAATCGGCAAAAGGAACCCGCAATAATTCCGCCTGACCACCGTCCCATGGCCCCATTTCAGCAAAACCATAAGCGGCGCCCGCACTCCCCGGGTTAGCTGTCAGACAAAATCCGGTCAGGCCTTTTTCACAGTTTTCACAAAAGCCGCAGCCTACATTGAAGGGCATACACACGCGGTCACCCACTTTGATACGCTCCACTCCCTGTCCAACTTCAACGACCTCGCCCATGTTTTCATGGCCAAAAATCCGTCCTTCTTCGAAGCTGGTACGTCCTTCATACATATGCAGATCCGAACCGCATATATTCGTGGTGGTTATCCGGATTAATGCATCACCGGGACGCTCAATTTTTGCATCAGGAACATTTTTTACCGTTACGTTAAATGGGCCGTTGTAAATAATTGCTTTCATAAGATCGCCTTAGCCATTATCTGAGTGGTTACAAAGTTAACTGAAGTATGTAATCGTTGCGCTTATATCTTTTACCTTTCAATTCTCCACAACAAATATGGCACATATTCCAGATTATGATTTTAATGGTGCCGACGCGCTTGCATGTAGTTGATTGTGAATTATGATTAAAATGCTATATGCATATTTTCGTTTAATCATAACGTCAACAATTCATGTAGAGGAAATATTATGGCTCAACATAGAGGCGGTTCAGGAAACTTTGCAGAAGACCCAAAAAGAGCATCTGAAGCTGGAAGGAAAGGCGGTCAGGCAAGCGGTGGTAATTTCAAAAATGATCGTGAGAGAGCTTCCACAGCAGGTAAGAAAGGTGGTAAGAACAGACATCAAAGTTCGTGAGAAGGCTTGTTATATCGTTAATAATTAAGGAAGCGTTTTTTATAATTACATTTCTGATTACCTAACCATTAATTTTATTTTTTGCCCACTTACCTGTTACGGTAATTGCCAACCCGTCAAGAACTCGCTGGAGTTTACCCTATGAAAGTTAAAACACTTCTCGATTTATTTATCCATGACCTGTCCGATGTTTATAGTGCTGAAAAACAAATCACCCGCGCCCTGCCAAAAATGATCCGTGCTGCATCCGAGCCAAAACTTAAAGAGGCTTTTCAGCATCACCTTGAAGAAACCCAGGGTCAGATTGAGCGTCTCGACCAACTTGTGGAATCGCATGAGGAAGTGCGGATTGTGCGTATGAAATGCCACGCGCTGGAAGGTTTGGTTGAAGAAGCGCAGGAACTTATCGAAGCGACTGAAGCCGGTCCCGTCAGAGATGCAGGCCTCATTGGTGCCGCCCAGAAAGTGGAACATTACGAGATCGCAACGTACGGCACACTGATTGCACTGGCCATCAAGCTTCAGCTTGGAGAAGCCTCCACGCTTTTGAAAGAGACGCTGGATGAAGAAAAAAACACCGATCAGAAACTGACATCAATCGCTGAAAAACAGTGACACGGCCACCATCTGGAGATACCTATGTCATCGACCTCTGCACATTCGCATTATCATGACTGGCTGCGTGACGCGCATGCCATGGAAAAGCAGGCTGAAACGATGCTTGAGCAAATGGCAAAACGACTTGAACATTATCCCCAGCTGCAATTGCGCATTGAGCAGCACATTGAAGAAACGCGTCAGCAGCAGACGCTTCTTGAAGGCATTCTGGACAGGCATGGAATAGCACACTCAAGCGTAAAAGATGTGATGGGAAAGATGGCTGCGATGGGACAGGCATTTGGTGGCATGTTTACGGATGATGAAGTTATCAAAGGAGCCATCGCCGGATATGTCTTTGAAAATGCTGAAGTGGGAAGCTATACCAGTCTGATCAGCGCGGCAAAGCGCGTCGGCGACACGGCAAGCGTCCCTGTACTGAAGCAAATATGCGAGCAGGAACTGGCGATGTCTGACTGGCTGATCAGTCATTTGCCGGAGTTAACCGAACAGTTCCTGACGCTGAGTGAGGATCCCGACTCAAAGGCTAAACGCTGAACTCCCGGACGTGATAAATTCCCTATCGTTAAAGTGAAGCGGGTAAAAATATACCCGCTTTCATTTGGCCCAATCCCCCGTGTAAACGACTTCATCCACCCCAAACCCAGTTGCGCACTTCAGGCACATCCTCGCCATGCTCTCTCACATAACGATGGTGCTCAGCGATTCGCTCCTGCAGGTCGTCGAGGAGTTCCGGATGACGATCAGCTAAGCCCGGCATGTGCAAAATGGCAGCCTGTGCAAGATGGTAGCGGTCTAGCTCATTCAGCACCGTCATATCGAATGGTGTGGTGGTGGTACCCTCTTCATTGAAGCCATGAACATGGAAGTTACCGTGATTGTTTCTCTGATAGGTCAGGCGATGCACCAGACTTGGATAACCATGGAAGGCAAAGATGACGGGTTTATCCGTGGTGAAAAGGGCATCGAACTCTTCTTCGGCTTTGCCATGCGGGTGCTGCTCCTGCGTCTGCAACGCCAGTAAATCCACCACATTGACGACCCTGATACGCAATTCCGGCAGATAGCCCTTTAGCAAATCGACTGCCGCCAGGGTTTCCATGGTAGGCACGTCCCCCGCACAGGCCATGACAACGTCTGGTTCACCCTCACAGCTCGCCCAGTTCCATATGCCCATGCCTGCCTCACAGTGAGCAATGGCGCTTTCCATATCCAGCCACTGGGGTGAAGGTTGTTTACCTGCAACAATGACATTGATCCGGTCCCATGTTCGCAGGCAGTGGTCCCCGACCCACAGCAGCGTATTGGCATCGGGTGGCAGGTATATACGCACAATGTCGGCTTTCTTGTTCGCGACATGATCAATAAATCCCGGATCCTGATGGCTGTATCCATTGTGGTCCTGCCGCCAGACGTGGGACGACAGCAGATAGTTAAGCGAGGAAATCGGCTGTCGCCAGCCCAGCTTACGGGTGACTTTCAGCCATTTAGCGTGCTGGTTAAACATCGAATCGACGATATGAATAAAGGCTTCATAGCAGTTAAACAGCCCGTGGCGCCCTGTAAGCAGATAGCCCTCCAGCCAGCCCTGACACTGATGCTCACTGAGGATTTCCATGACACGTCCGTCCCGGGCCAGCTGTTCGTCATAATCCTTGATGGGTTCCATCCAGGTACGGGAGGTGACGTCAAACACGGGTGACAGACGGTTGGATGCCGTTTCGTCCGGGCCAAACAGCCTGAAGTTATCTAGATTCTTTTGGAAGATTGCACTCAGGTAACGACCAAACTGTTCGGTGGCCTGCCCCTGTGTGCTGCCGGGCTGACCCGTCTCCAGCGCAAAATCGTGAATATCGGGCGTAATCAGTTCACGGCGCAACCTTCCCCCGTTGGCATAGGGCGTTGACCCCATACGCTTATTACCCTTCGGGGCCAGCGCGCGTAGTTCAGGGGCAAGCGATCCGCTCGGGTTAAAGAGTTCCTGCGGCTGATAGCTGCGCATCCATTGTTCAAGGATCTGGCGATGGCCGTCATCCTCATGGCAACCGGAAACCGGTACCTGGTGGGCGCGCCAGAATCCCTCCACTTTTTTGCCATCCACCTCACGCGGGCCGGTCCATCCTTTCGGGCTGCGCAGAATAATCATGGGCCAGCGTGGCACAGCATCTGTTGCATTGCCACTACGCGCCTGCTGCTGGATATGAGCGATGTTATCAAACGCCGTGTCCAGCGCGGTGGCCATAT
>NZ_CAJCKS010000144.1:0-12342 GCF_903970985.1 Pantoea sp. ME81
ATGGCGTTGAGGACGCCCGCCGTGGTGGCAAGCGTGAGTGCGAGCAGGCGATCCTCACCGTGGGTACGGTGTTTTTTTCTCCTGAGGAGCATACAGTCAGATCCTGAAAATAAACGGAGCTTTATTATGAGTTATCACGCGCCGTTAGCAATCAGACCGTGACCCCGGCGACCGCCTTTTTTTCCCCGGGGGCACGTTCCGCCTCCGGGATGCCTTTACGGTCTAGACGACGGGCAGTATCACGGCCAGCATCCAAACGCTGGCCAGCCCGGTTACCAGTGTAGTGAATGGCTCAGCTCCTCGGAAGCGCCGCAGTATGCGATGCTTGGGTCAACAAGAGCCCACATCATGGCGTCTCCCGTACAGAAATCGCCAGCGCAGATCATACTGAAGCTCGCTTTAATAAGCCCCACAGTCACCCATACGTAAGGTTTTTCACGCAGAAGATTAGGCTCTGTGCTGCCACAGTTCAGGAAAAAGTCATGTCGGTATTCCTGCCGCCACTGCAGTTAATGACATTTTCTGTGTCGTGAGCCCATTCAAGGTCGCGGGAATGCATTATGGTGGGGATATTATAGCCCGTGCCGGATTGCTTTCTACAAAGTGGCCAGTGACTGCGATAGTATTTCAGAGGTCTGACATAAAGTTTAAATGCCACTTCATCGCAAAGACAGGAGCCGCTAACTACCACTGGAGTTCGCAAAAGCGTATTCCTCAATCAGTTTTCGGGCACACTGCGGTACCCGGACTGGCATGATCGTCCGCTTCCAAAAGTCTGACATAAAATGCACAAAGTCTGAGCAGTGGGGGCCGATATCCATTGAGGACTTATTTCATCTTAAGGAAGAAGATCATGGTCAGTACAGTAATCAATTACGGTATCACCGCGGACCCTGCAGTCAAAACCGGAAAGAGACGGGTATGATATCTTACTGGCGTAATAGTATATTAGCCTGCTGAAGACCGGTGAGAGTACTCTTACACCATCGCCGAGTCAGGAAGCGATCGACAAAAGCATGAATGACCTGCTGCAGTTGCGTAACAGCATTATCAGTCAGAGCAGAAGTCAGGTAAATGACATCAGTAATAACGTGGATGAATACTTTCCATCGCTCCAGGCGGATTCATTCCTTTCCCGAGAAGAAATGTCCGGCCTTATCGGAGCACGGTAAGGGTTGCCCATCACTCGAAGGCCGACTGCCGGAAAAAAAAGTCTCCTATTCAGAAGGCCATGTCCCTTTTTACACGACAATGAAACAGGAGGACGGATACATTTTTACCTGGTTTATTTCAGATCGTCCGCCTCTTTAACCGGCGTAGCTATTAATGGTTATTTTGTGCGGGACGCGCTTCGCTATATTTCCCCCGATGCTGCCTTCTACACTCTGCAGGATTTCATGAAGCTGAGTCCTTCGGGTTATGTCTGGAAAAGTTCACAATATCCCTTTGTGTTGGGTTCATCTGACTCCATGAATATCCGCAGGCTTCTTCTTCACAGCTGCGCGGTTATTTTTTTCGTTCTTACCGTCAGCCTCCTGGCGGGCTGGTTGACTTATGTCAGCACCGGTCTGATAAACACACCGCGGTTTGTGTTGAAATACTACTTGTATAAAAAAAAAGCTTTTACCTGGTGTATCAGCCTGTTATCAGTACACGAGACAGAAAGGTGGCGGGGCTGGAAATCCTCATGCGGTGCGGCAACAAAAAGGGGAATGAGGCATCGCCGGCGCATTTTATACCGCTTGCCGAACAGAGTGGAATGATTGGGGAGCTGACTTTGCAACTACTGGAGAAGGTGCGGGAGGATTTTGCTATGTTGTCAGCAAAAGGCCTCTATCTCGCCGTAAATATCACCTCCGAAATCGTCGAAAACCCCGGAACCTTTCGTAAATTACTGAAGTTTACCGAACATGCACAGCTCTAAGGACTGGACGTGCTTGTTGAGATTACCGAACGTCAGAGCTTCAGCCTGACAGAATAGCTGTCCGAAAAATTCGGCCTGTTACGCAAAGCCGGCCTGCATGTTGCCATAGACGATTTCGGCGGTGCCCCCGGAAGGCGGGTAAACGTACTGCATCATTCCCTCTGCTGAAGTTAACCTGGCCTCAGGGAGCAATCTTACTGTCTGAAGCCCGCCGAACGTCCATCATCAGGCAGCCTGTATTACGCAGATGCTAAACGTCAGCCCGGCCTGCCTCCGGGCCCGCCGCCAGTGCCATATCCAGTCGGAAAGTGGTACTATTCAGCTTAACGCCAGTAACAGCAGAACCATTTTTCTCATCTTCATCTCCTCAGAAGCTATCAGCGTATAAGACAGGATGTCAGGCCGAACACGTGGTTTGATAAGGTATCTTCAGGGGGAGCGAAAATTGATGTCCCGGTTCCGGAATGCAACATCGCTGCATCAGGGAATGTTATAACAATGGACACCTGCGTTTTTGTGTCGGTTTTATCCGGCGCCGTGAAAGGCGGCATGGAATTGTGCGTGTAATTATACGTCACTTTCAGGGCGAACCTTTTATTCTGGTCGACTCTTAAGCGGTTTCGGAATTGAGAATGGAATCCCTGGAAGCAAGCACTGAAACGCCCTGTATAAAATAAGCAGCGTCAGTGATTTTGTAAGAATAGCTGAGGGCAGTATAGAGAAGCGCATTGGTCGTTTCGTTTCCGTCAGTGAACTCATCATGCCTGACGCCAGGGCCGGCCTCAGCGCGTAGAGTATGAAGCGGCCCGCTGAATATCTGCCTGCCTTATCCGACTACCGTGGTGTAGCGGCCTCAGTACCCGTTGAATCTGTCGCCATACCACCCGTTCTGTCCGAAAAGGAAATTTTTGCCGTCCAGGTTATGCCGCAGGCGCAGGCCCGCCTGATATTTCTCGGAGGAACGGGTGTCATCAGAGCTGTAGTTGTAGGCTTCTTTCCAGAGGCTGTAAGCGTGGCCCTATCAAACCAGGTCAGCGTTGAATCAGCAGAAAGGGTGGATGTACGGGAATTACCTCCCTGATGGGCGTAGCTGCCCTGAACGTTATCTGCAAAATCACTTTCAGCCGTGGAAGGATCATCAGGAACGGTAAAAATGTCGACGCTGGCCGGGGCCCCCGCCGAAAAAAGGCTCAGGGCAAACAATGGCATGCCGCGCATTGAGGTCAATGCTTTCAATTCATCAGCTCACATGTAAAAAAATAAAGCTTATATGGACTGAAAATCTTTTCCTGCGGGAAGTCGCTAAGGCATCGTAAAAATCATTAAGGATTTCATAAAGATGGGAGGGGTTCTTCACGCCATTGCGTGACCTCGGCCAGCAGCACGACCGGCACACAGACGCGGGTCAGTCCGTTACCCAGCGCAGCCATGAGCGCGGGGCTCAGGGATCCGACCGGCGGGATGGTGCCTGGAGCCGGTCATCTTCCGAATCGCAGCGCCATTACCTGACTTAGGATGCCACCCTGACTCAGAAACAAAGGTGATGGCAGCCAGCGCGACCATCTGCATCAGCCGGGTCACAGACAGGCTCTCCATCCAGCCTGCCATCCGTCAGGGAGATGAAGCGGATGAGGGTACGGGTGCCTCAACTGCAGCGCACGCCGCCCGGCAGGAGCGCTGAAAAGCTGCATGGGAAAAATGGTATCCCGTAAAGAAGAGCGCATCAGTGCCCTGCGGGTGGAAACATCAATGTGTCAGGTGAGTAGCATCACCCTTTAATCCCTGAGTTGCCGCACCATTATTTCGCCTGTAAATAACTGGCCGACCCGCTTCCGCGCGAAACACCTGTTCTGTCATCAGGCAACGCCGCCCTCCCGGCGCGCGCCCATCACTTCCTCCCGAATACTTAGTTCCGGCCCCTGCGTAGTGGCTGTATGCCTCAACTGTGTTCCTCCAGAAAAAAATATCAGTGCCAGAACTTTCTGAAAAATTCTGATCCTAAGAAGTGCCTTTCTGCGCGGCAGAGGCCCGGCGCCCGGGTTAAACTGGGTTGTCCTGCAATCTGCACTGCTCGGGCATTTCTCTGAATGTTCCCTGAATGTGAAACCGCCGCTGGAAAATTATTGTCATCTGATCAAAAGTCTCATTTAGATATCTTTACGTTATAAGAAGTTAATTTACGTTGCGTTCATCTTTTGCCGATTTGTATCACGCCGGGGGTAATATGAAAATCATCGTGGGGAGTACGGGTTACCCTGAAAAAAGAAACATCCTGACTGACGGTTTACATGACTATCTGGACTACCGACTCAGGAATGTCTGGACCTGGGCCAACGCTGTCAGACAGAGGTTACTGCGCCGCAACAAACTGTTTATCTTTCGTCCATTTCCCTTTTTCTCCTCAGATGACGCCGACATCATTCATCTGTTCAATGAAGTCGCAACCGGTGCGGGCAGCTGGGTGGCAACCTTTGAAACCGAACTGCCCCGTGTCCTTCCGATCAGGGGGATTGATAAATTCACCAATCCCGAACTGTCCCGGGAGCTCAGGCATGTCAGCTCACCGGGCTGCAGGGGTATCATCGCTATATCGGAAGCCACCCGGCAAATCCAGTTGCAGTTACTTGAGCACTTTCCGGCTGAGCGGGCGGCTATCCTTCCTAAACTGCACGTCCTGCATCCCCCTCAGCCGGTTCTGCAGGAGAGGATCGCAAAGACGGTGGGAGGCCGGCTGACCTTTACCTTTGTGGGAAATGAGTTTTACCGGAAGGGAGGCGCTGAAGTCGTGCTTGCTTTCAGTCAGCTGCTCAGGGAAGGCGCGCTCAGCGCGAACGATGTGCGTGTCAATATCGTGGGCGACACGAGCAGGACGCACAATGTGGCGCACGGAAATTTTCAGGACGACGCGACGTTTCGGGGAAGCATCGAAAAAGCGCTCCGCGAAACGCCGGTCTTCCAGCCATTCACCTCTCTGGCCAACAACGCGGTACTGCAGCTTATCCGGTCCACTGACATCGGGCTGCTGCCCACGTGGCAGGACACCTACGGTTTTTCCGTCCTTGAAATGCAGGCGTGCGCCTGTCCGGTGATCACCACAAACATCCGGGCGCTACCGGAGATTAATCCGGACGAAGCGGGCTGGATGATACGCTGCCCGCTGAATGGATCGTTCGAATTGAGCGTAAAGTCTGAGGAAGAGAAACAACGGCTGCGCATAAGCATGGTAGAACAGCTTAAAAGGATAATTATGGATATCATGAAAAACAGGGCCCAGCTTGAGAGTAAGTCAGCAGGTTCATTAAGGCGCATACGCGCAGAGCACGATCCCCGTCTTTTTCAGCAGCGGCTGAACGCAGTTTACAGGGGAGAAAAAATGCCGGAACCTACCAGAAAATGAAGCATGTACCCGGATGGATCCTGGCATTCATTCTGGTCGCGACAGCCCTGACGCTGATACCCCATGGCATCCAGGTCGTCAGGGAGCACGTAAAACCTTGGGTGCAGTACTGCCGTGACCCTTTCACTGCCAGACATGCTGTCATCCGATGTGCGGATATTGAGCCCTGATGTCCCCGGACTGAGCAGCACGGAAGCCTCCTCAGAAAGAATTTAGATGACTGGCAGCGGCATGGCCAGCATCCAGAAGCTGGTCAGCCCGGTCACCAGCGAGGTGAGCAGCAGCGATCGCGCCGGCGGCAGAAAGCCATCCCAGCGACATCGATACGCCGGATGATGCCGGCGCCGGAGATACCCGCCCCATGCGGCGATTCTTTCACGCCGGTAATTAATGTAAACCATAGCAGTAAAAAAGCCCGCACAGCGAGTGAGTTAAAGCGCGGGCAATCTTTGGGGCTAACTATCGAACCCTCTGGTTTGTTACCATCATGCACTTTCCAGCAACAAAAGTTGCAATCTGAGCCGCCTGGACGAAGAAAATAAACCGCTTCCGAAAATGGAGCGGGCGTTCAACTGCAGTTTGTGATGTACAACATCACATCACTCATATTGAAGGGATATGGAACGCTATTAGAAAAAACTGAGAACGTTATATAACCTGAATTTAGTGTAATGGTATGATTTTTAGCATTAAGAATTAACCACGTATTTAAGTGTTAACTCTGGGATCTTATTGTAAATATCAGAAATCCTTAAGACAGTAAGTCCCGATTATACCTGAATACAGATGTGACAGTTTTGGGGGCAAAAAAAAGCCCGAGCAAGTGAGTCCGGGCGGCATAATTAAATGCCTGATATAGCAATAGAATGTTGGTAATTCCGAGGAGAACCGGAACGCTCTTATGATAGAGGTGGTTCCTGAATAGTCCAGTCGTTAGTCACAAAAAAACCCGCGCAGAGGCGGGTAAAAAATTCGTTCAATTAGAAATTCTCTTTTCGTACGCATAACGCTTGCTGTGTGTATATGAATACGTCGCTATTATAGCAACATAAACTTGAGCGTTTTGAAAAGTTCCATGATAAGAATTTACTGGATGGATTAGCCGATTTGGTGCGGTTTCAGAAGTGATAGTTTCGTAATTAAAAAAACCCGGCACTGATGGCGTCCGGGGTGCATATAGGGTGCCAATCATGATCAATCGGAGTATGCCGTAAATACAGAGAAGTAGAAGCGACATTTTGATATTAGGATGAGCCCGTAAAAATTCCAGCGAAGCGGTACAATCAGTGACGCAAATCTTTAGGTCAGTCAACTCAAAAACATACGCGCTGATATCGCGTTTGCTGAATTTTAAGGGCGCATTGTCTGCAGATCCAGAGGGATGACTGCGTCAGCAGTATTCGGACAATATCTTTAAACAATACAACGCCGCAAGCCCGGCAAGCTTTTGCTATTAAGCGTCGGAACAAATCAGGTTAGCGCTCGCGCATGGCTGAACCGCACGTTCAGGAAGGCCCGCAGGCGGTTAATATTTGCTGGGCCAGCCGCGTCACCTTTCAGCCATGACCGTCGAACCGTCTGTGCGATAGCTCTGAAGTAGTCGACGACTCTGTATGTTGAAAATAACACAATTCTCAGCAACAAGGTGGGTTGTCATTTGCCGGTCGACAAATTCCTGGTTGATTCAAGCCGATTAACTGTGTCATTAAAGAATAACCCGAACAAAAAGTTTCCACGACGGGATCATCATCAGGTAGCCCGACTCGGGCAGGTCAGTAACTCTTTGTGGCCAGTGCACATAATTATACCTATCATGAAAGCTGCAGGTTCTGCTACCTATCAAGCCTGACAGCCATGAATTAATTAAAATATTCTTTCTCAAATATATTCATCGGGTCACATATTCTGAATGTCACAGCCCCTTTTAGGGGGGATTATGATATCAGATTGAATAACTCAATTTGTTTTTGATCCCGCTGAGAGGCCTTACTGTACCTAGAAGATTTAGTCTGACCCTGTTAGTCGAAAGAAGTTTTTTGCACTCCGTATGTGATTAAATTAGAAAAATTGCGAGCGGGAAGTGAAAAAAGTCCACTTTACGCTAAAATTAATTTCCCGTTACTGGAAATTCAGGTCACATCAGACAGCTATGAACTATAATGACGTTCTTCCATGCGAAATGGTAGGGAAATATTTCTCTGGTAGTTTTTCATCTTATAAGAAACTCATGACGCAGGTTATCTCTGTTGAACGTAACGGTGGAGGTTTCCTTGTTACACATACTTTCAACGGCCGCATCAGGAAAACCGCCTTGTCTGTGTTCAGGCTTCGCTTTCCTTTTATTTCTTAACCGTTTTTACCCACGTGCTGTCATGGATATTCGATTTACATGACAGCTGGCTCTAATAAGCGTTGCGCTGAAGGCATCCTGTCAGCGTACGAAATCTCACTTTACCGAAAAGAGAAACTGCTGGGTATCCTGACATCAGAGGATATTGCGAACTCTCACCGGACAGTTCAGCATTACCGTATCGCTGACATAATACGGAGTCGATTTTAGGTCAGATAAATCCTTTATCCGGTTGCTGGATCATTAAAGTGTCCCGTGGGGAGGTAATGTCATCATCAGCGCATGAGGCAGCATGCCTTGCGATCCGCGGTTTACTGGAATGACCACATTTGGCCTTGAAAGGATCTATTGGGGAATTTTAATTTATACAGTTTCTTTAACCTATACTTATCTTTAATTCCGGGATTCAGATGAGGGTACAGATGAACAGTTTACTTACGGTTGAATATGAAGTTCAGATAAAAAGACTGGCTTGTCTGCATCAATCAGGAGAGGAATATCAAATCATCAAATCTGATATAAATGCAGCACTAATGCATCTGAGCGGAGAGATTGGTCTAGATCCCGGAGACCGAGTTGCGACATGGAGTGAGCTGCACACCTCTCTTAAGAGGTCTCTTTTAATCTCTGCTGACCCGCACTGGATTAATGTCATCCGGTTTGCCCTTTCAAGGATAAAATCCTACAAGCAAAATGCTCTTGTATCCCGTTCGGGTAAAAGAACGGCTCATACTTGATGGCTATTCAGGCGCTTCATAAGCTTAGTGGCTATCGCGCTTATTAGCATTAGATAGACCCCCGAAGATCCCTACTTTAATCTAAGGTCCCGTTTGCGCGGGCTGTTTTTCTGTGTGGTCAGTGAAAACTTTCTCTCAGAAAGACGCGCGCCAAAGCCGGTGAGCGGGGTTCAACTCTTGAATTGGAGTGGAGGTGTGACAGCAATGTTGCATAACGTTCGGCCTGAAGACCAGTCAGTAATATCTCATTGATTTGAGCCCCTGACAAATTCCTGCAAATTAAGATAACCGGGCTTTTGATCAGGTCGGTTACCTTGCAGACATGAAATCAGCCCGTTTCAGAGATGGCTTCCGGAAGCCAGCTTCTTCCATATGAGGCAGTGTATATCGTACAGGTCATTCTATCTAACACTCTAAACGGCAGCCTTTTACTGGTGTACTTGCGGCTTCAATCAGGTGGTTTATCGTTATATTGTAAAAATACTTCCTGCGGACTTTGGTCGCTATGCTTCCTGGTAAATTACGTCTCCGTACGTTGCTCATATTACTTTCCGTCGGCGGAGTTATACTGACCGCCTGCCTGCTGCTCGGATCGCTGCTGATTTTTCAGAAGGGCAACATTGAGGACAGCCTGCTTGAGAGTAATATCGCCTATGCGCGCAAGCTCGCCGACACCACCGATCGTTATCTGAGCACGGCGCAGCGTGAGCTCGCCTGGAGCGCCGGGCAGATTAAGGGGCTTAACGATCCGGGACACCTTCGGGACGAGACCGATCGCTTGCGGCTGCAGTCGGGCTTTTTTAATACCGTAGTGGTGGTTAACCGCGACGCCGTTATCGCCGCGACCTCGCCGGAAAGCCTTAGCCTCATCGGCATTAAGCTGCATTCCGACGCCAGCAGACGGGCAATCACCACGCAGAAGCCGTTTATCTCATCGCCCTTTACCTCTGCTACAGGTAACTACGTGATCTTCCTGTCGCAGCCTCTGTTTACATCGGACGGAAGTTATCTGGGCTACATAGGCGGCACTATCTACCTCAAAAAGCAGAGCATGCTGAGCGACATTCTCAGCCTGCATTTTTACGCCCGCGGATCCAGCGTCACCGTCGTCAGCAATGACGGCCTCATTATATTCAGTCACGACCCGGCTCGAGTGGGAAGCAGAATGGCGTTGAACTCAGCGTTGCAGAAGCGACTGGCCACCACGGATAGCGGGCGGTTCAGCACGGAAGTTGACGGGCAGAAGTTCCTGACGGGCTACGCCAGCCTGCATAATACCGACTGGAACATTTTCATTGCAGGAACCTCTGAAACAGTCCGGGATATCCTGGAGCGAACCGCAAAAAATGCGCTGTGGTTCCTTCTGGGGATCATTGTCCTGACGGTCGCTCTGGTGATCCTGGTGGCCGGGCGTATTGCCTATCCGCTGGAGAAGCTGGCCGGTATGGTGCGAAATGAAGGCAGTGAAGCGTCGTTCGATTCGGTACCGGCCTGGTATTATGAAGCCGACAGCCTGAAGGAAGCCGTACAGTATCACCGTCACGCGGTGGCGGCTCGCATGGCTGCGCTCAGCGACGAGGCCATGAGCGATCCGCTTACCGGGCTCTGCAACCGCCGTGGCTTTACGCTGCTGGCAGACAGGAACCGTGATGACGCAACTCAGTGCGTCATAGCCATTGACATCGACCACTTTAAAAAAATCAACGACTGGTACGGCCATGAAGCGGGTGATGCGGTACTGGTAAGCCTTGCCGGCCTGCTGCGGCAGACCTGCCGCGCGGGTGACGTGGTCAGCCGTTTTGGTGGAGAAGAGTTTATTGTCCTTCAGCCCCGGACGTCAGTGGAAGATGCGGCCCGGACAGCGGAGCGCATCCGCGAATTAGTCAGCTCCACAACGTTCCCGTACGTGGGGGTCATGACGGTTTCTGCCGGAGTAGCCGCGCTGGCAGACAGTGCCGGAGACAGGGATACGATGCTTCGCCGGGCAGATGAAGCACTCTATCAGGCGAAGAGCGCAGGGCGTAACGCGGTGATTGTAGCAGGTCCCTGGAGTGTCTGACGTCGTGAAGAGCAGGGATAATGAGCACTCTTCTTTTTTGGCAGCATTTCTGTCGCTGGGGGCCTGCGATGAAGGTCCAGAGCAATGTAAAATTCTTTGTGAGGGCCACCCCTCTGCGCTGTTTTTGTTGTTTGATGCTCAGCAACCGGAAATAGTGTGAGGAGTGACTCTGTTCTTTAACTGCATTGCTGCAATCAGCGCCATACATTAACAGAGAGAGCCTTTGCGGTTATAATGTGCATCTCTATGACCTGATTCGCAGGATAAGCAACAGCACTGTAAAAAGGTTATGATAAAACTGGCTCCGAAGCATTTTCGGCTTCTTTCCCTGATGCAGGAAAGAGAATCGGTACCGGCAGACATAATGCCTGCCGTAATGGCGACGCTGATAAGACTGCGGCTGGCCGAATTTTTTTACGGCGAGGAATGGCGAAGGGTCAGTGAGCGCTACCGCCTGACGGCGAGGGGAAAAAGGGTTCTCATGGCGTACGATGCCAGGATTAAGCGGGACCAGCAACGCAGTAAATGTCAGGGAAGCAGCAGGCGGTGCGAGAAAAAACCTGAGTCTGACATAACGTAAAATTTGGCAGCAATTAAGCCAGTATACGTCAGCAGGCCGTACTTTGTTCCGGACTGCACACATGCTCCCACGTAAATAACTTTTTTTTATAAAAATCGTTTTTCTTTTCATTTTTCCCGAGCAGAAGAAGTCATTATCTCTGAATCCTGAGAGAACCACTGCTACAACGCTTATTGTAGCAGTGGTTCTTCTGCGATGATTTAACGTCTGTACGCTCCAGCTGATGTGTAGCAGGATATTCATCTGAGGCTCCCCCACAGATGACAGTCAGTAAAGTTATCTGTCTGCACGGTTTACAGATAGGCTAGTCATCACCCTTGACGAAGGGTTCACACGAACTAAGCTTCTCCTGATTCTAATAACAACTGCAGTATGAAATCCGCATTGCTATGCCGCGCCCATCAGCGCGGTTTTTTTTATGCTAATAATCACCTTCCTGACTGTTAAGACTCTAATCGTCAGGAGTGAAACAAATCATTAAATGTTTTTTTCATCTATGTTACCGTCATCCCGCGATCATCCTTGTCGCGAATTTCTTTGCTTTTTCCGCCCGACATACCTGGTCAGGTTACGGGACTTTTTTATCATCTCCCTGAGTCAGTGCCCCTTTTTTGCTTTTGCTGCCTATTAACGGCGTCGCAAGTTGAGTCCGGACTTCGGTAGCCCGCAGAATCTGATCCAGCTCCCCTTGAAGCTGGTACTGACTGTTCTGATGACGCGTTGCGCCATCAATGACCATCAGCACGGTTGCCTACATCCGCGCTTACCGGCTTAATACCGGCAACCGTATCATTGCCGAGCTTTAGGCGCCTGAAGAGGCATTGCGCAGCATGCACAGCCAGGGCATGTTGATGAGGTCATTGTGCATGCCCAGGCAGCCTTCCGTCAGCAGGGTAGCTCATTCCTGCGCGGCCGTTGTCAGCACTGACCACGCAGCTTCCAGCCCAGCCACTCGTCGAGTTCACCTTCCGGCAGCGGTCGGGAGTAGAAGAAGCCCTGCGCCTGGTCGCAGCCGTACTGCGTAAGTGCGTTAACCGTTTCTGCATCCTCCACCCCCTCTGCCAGCACCGTGTAATCCAGCTCCTTCAGCATCGCGATGATGCTACGCGCGATGATGCGCGATGCGGTGTCTGACGAGATTTCGCTGATGAGCGTGCGGTCCAGTTTGATGACGTCCAGCGGCATGCGCCGCAGGTAGCTGATATTGCTGTAGCCGGTGCCGAAGTCGTCCAGAGAAATGCCAAATCCCCTGAGCTTCAGCATCTCCAGACCCTGCATCGCCGCCGGGCTTTCAA
>NZ_CAJCKS010000145.1:0-12322 GCF_903970985.1 Pantoea sp. ME81
GATGGCATCGCAGAGTTCCGGCGGTGCCTCGGTGGTGACCTTGCAGTTCCAGCTGTCACTCTCTTTGGATGTCGCCGAGCAGGAAGTACAGGCGGCGATCAACTCCGCCACCAATCTGCTGCCCAGCGATCTGCCCAACCCGCCGGTCTACAGCAAGGTTAATCCTGCCGATCCACCGATCATGACGCTCGCCGTCACCACCACCAGCATGCCGCTGACCCAGGTGCAGGATATGGTGGAGACGCGTGTGGCGCAGAAAATTTCGCAGGTGACCGGTGTGGGCCTGGTGACGCTATCCGGCGGACAGCGCCCGGCCGTACGCGTGAAAATGAACACCCAGGCACTGGCCGCGTTAGGCTTGACCAGCGAAACCGTGCGCACCGCGATTACCAACGCCAACGTCAACTCCGCCAAAGGCAGCCTGGATGGCCCAACGCGATCGATTACGCTGGCCGCCAACGATCAGATGACCTCCGCCGAGGATTACCGCAAGCTGATCATCAGCTATAACAACGGTGCGCCAGTGCGTCTTGGTGATGTCGCCTCCATTGAACAAGGTGCGGAAAACAGCTGGCTCGGGGCCTGGGCTAACCGTCAGCAGGCGATTGTGCTCAACGTACAGCGCCAGCCGGGTGCCAATATCATCGCCACTGCAGACAGCATCCGTGCGTTGCTGCCCTCCCTTACCGCCACACTACCCAAATCGGTAGACGTGAAACTGCTCACCGACCGCACCACCAATATTCGTGCATCGGTGGCGGATACGCAGCACGAGCTGATGCTGGCGATTGGTCTGGTGGTGATGATCATCTATCTGTTTCTGCGTAACGTGCCTGCCACCATCATCCCGGCCGTGGCGGTACCGCTGTCGCTGGTCGGGACGTTTGCGGCCATGTATTTCCTCGGCTTCTCAATCAATAACCTGACGCTGATGGCGCTCACCATTGCCACCGGCTTTGTGGTCGACGATGCCATCGTGGTGATCGAGAACATCTCGCGCTATATCGAAAAAGGCGAGAAGCCGATGACGGCGGCGCTGAAGGGCGCGGGTGAAATCGGCTTTACCATTATCTCCCTCACCTTCTCGCTGATTGCGGTGCTGATCCCGCTGCTGTTTATGGGCGATGTGATTGGTCGCCTGTTCCGTGAGTTTGCTGTGACGCTGGCGGTGGCGATTCTGATCTCAGCCGTGGTGTCGCTCACGCTCACGCCGATGATGTGTGCACGCATGCTGAGTGCCGAATCGCTGCGCAAGCAGAACCGCTTCTCGCGAGCCAGTGAAGCGATGTTTGATCGGGTGATTGCCGGGTACGGACGCTGGTTAACGCGCGTATTGCAGCATCCGTGGATCACATTGTCGGTGGCGCTCGGCACGCTGCTGCTGACGGTGGTGATGTGGATTGCCATTCCGAAAGGCTTCTTCCCGCAGCAGGACAACGGCATTATTCAGGGCACCTTACAGGCGCCGCAGTCGGTGTCGTACAGCAGCATGGCGGAACGCACGCGCGATGTGGCGTCGATCATCATGAAAGATCCGGCGGTGCAGAGCATGACGTCATTTGTCGGCGTCGATGGTACTAACGCGGCACTGAACAGCGCGCGTTTGCAGATCAACCTGAAACCGCTCAGCGAGCGTGATGACCGCATTCCTGCGGTACAGAAACGCCTGCAGCAAGAGATTGATAAAGTGCCTGGCGTCTCACTGTGGCTGCAGCCGGTGCAGGATTTGACCATTGAAACCCAGGCGAGCCGCACGCCGTACCAGTTCACGCTGCAATCCGGCTCGCTGGAATCACTCAGCACCTGGGTACCGAAGCTGCTGGCACAACTCAATAGCTTGCCGCAGCTGCGTGACGTCAGCAGCGACTGGCAGGATCAAGGCCTGGAAGCCTTTATCCGCGTCGATCGCGACAGTGCCAGCCGTCTCGGTATCACCATGGCGGATGTCGATAACGCGCTGTATAACGCTTTCGGTCAACGATTGATCTCCACCATTTATACTCAGGCCAATCAGTATCGCGTGGTGCTGGAGCAGAACAATGAGCAAACGCCGGGGCTGGCCAGTCTCGACGGTATTCGACTGACCAGCACTGACGGCGGCAGCGTACCGCTCAGTGCCATCGCGCAGATCGAAGAGCGTCATGCGGCGTTGAGCATTAACCACCTCGATCAATTCCCGTCAGCCACCTTCTCGTTTGATGTCGCCGAAGGCTATTCACTGGGCGAAGCGGTGAAAGCCATCAGCGCAGCCGAAGATCAGGTCGGCATGCCCGCCGAAATGATGACGCAGTTCCAGGGCAGCACGCTAGCGTTTGAAGCGGCGCTCACCAGTACCGTGTGGCTGATTATTGCGGCGGTGGTGGCAATGTATATCGTGCTCGGTGTGCTGTATGAGAGCTTTATCCATCCGATCACCATTCTCTCCACGCTGCCAACAGCGGGGGTGGGCGCGCTGCTGGCGCTGATGCTGAGCGGCAACGAGCTGGATATTATCGCCATCATCGGCATTATCTTGCTGATCGGTATCGTGAAGAAAAACGCCATCATGATGATCGATTTCGCGCTGGCCGCCGAGCGTGAGCAAGGTATGGCGCCACGTGAAGCGATCTATCAGGCCTGTTTACTGCGTTTCCGTCCGATTCTGATGACCACGATGGCGGCACTGCTCGGTGCCTTGCCATTGATGTTGAGCACCGGTGTTGGCGCAGAGCTGCGTCATCCGTTAGGTATTGCCATGGTCGGCGGCTTGATCCTCAGCCAAATCCTGACGTTGTTTACCACGCCAGTGATCTATCTGCTGTTTGACCGACTGGCCCACGCCACGCGCCGTCGCTTTAAGCGTTCCGAGGCGCAGCCGTGAAGTTCTTCGCGCTGTTTATCCATCGGCCAGTGGCGACCACGCTGCTGACGCTGGCGATTGCGCTGGCCGGTATTCTCGGTTTCCGTCTGCTGCCGGTCGCCCCGCTGCCGCAGCTGGATTTCCCGGTAATCGTGATTACCGCTTCGCTGCCCGGCGCGTCGCCGGAAACCATGGCTGCTTCGGTCGCCACGCCGCTGGAACGTTCGCTGGGGCGCATTGCCGGTGTCAGTGAGATGACCTCCACCAGTTCACTCGGCAGCACGCGCGTGATTCTGGTGTTCGATTTTGACCGCGATATCAACGGTGCCGCGCGTGACGTGCAGGCCGCCATCAACGCCGCCCAAAGCCTGCTGCCGACCGGCATGCCAAGCCGTCCGACCTATCGCAAAGCCAACCCATCGGATGCACCGATCATGATCCTGACGCTGACCTCGGACATTTATAATCCCGGTCAGCTGTATGATTACGCCTCAACCCAACTGGCGCAGAAGCTGTCGCAAATTCAGGGCGTTGGTGATGTGACCGTGGGCGGCAGTTCGTTACCTGCGGTGCGCGTCGATCTCAACCCGCAGGCTTTATTCAATCAGGGCGTGTCGCTGGATGCGGTGCGCACCGCCATCAGCAATGCCAACCAGCGCCGTCCGCAAGGGGCGATTGATGATGTGCAGCAGCGCTGGCAGGTACGTACCAACGATGAGCTGCAAACCGCCAGCGAATATCAGCCGCTGGTGGTGCATTACAGCAAAGGTGCGGCGGTCCGCCTGAGCGATGTGGCTAACGTGCAGGACTCGGTGCAGGACGTGCGCAACGCCGGGATGACCAATGGCAAACCGGCAGTGCTGCTGGTGGTTCGCAAATCGCCGGATGCCAATATCATTGAAACCGTGGATCGCATCCGCAGCGAGATGCCGCTGCTGCATGAGGTGATCCCCGCCGCCATCGATTTACAGATCGCTCAAGACCGCTCCCCCACCATTCGCGCCTCGCTGCAAGAAGTGGAGCAGTCATTGATGATTGCGGTGGCGCTGGTGATTCTGGTGGTGTTTGTCTTCTTGCGCGACGGCCGTGCCACCCTGATCCCGGCCGCCGCCGTGCCGGTTTCGCTGATTGGCACCTTTGCCGCCATGTATCTGTGTGGATTCAGCCTCAACAACCTCTCGCTGATGGCGCTGACTATCGCCACCGGTTTTGTCGTTGATGATGCGATTGTGGTGCTGGAGAACATTGCACGCCACGTTGAAGCGGGGATGAAACCGCTACAGGCGGCGCTAACCGGCGTGCGCGAGGTGGGCTTTACCGTGCTGTCGATGAGTCTGTCGCTGATTGCCGTGTTCCTGCCACTGCTGATGCTGGGCGGCATTATCGGGCGCTTCTTCTCGGAATTTGCCATCACGCTGTCGGTGGCGATCCTGATCTCGCTGTTTATTTCGATCACGTTGACGCCGATGATGTGCGCCTACCTGCTGAAGCCGCAGGAAAAGCGCAGCCAACCGCGTACCCGTGGTTTCGCTAAAGTGATGCTGAGCGTGCAAAACGGCTACGCGCGTTCGCTGGGTTGGGTGCTGAATCATGCCATCTGGGTGCTGATGCTGCTGCTCGCCACCGTCGGGCTGACGGTGTATCTGTTTATCTCGATCCCCAAAACTTTTATGCCGGAACAAGACACCGGGCGCTTAAACGGTTTTATCTCGGCGGATCAGAGCATTTCGTTCCAGGCGATGCGTGGCAAGCTGCAGGACTTTATGAACATCATCAAAGCCGATCCGGCGGTGGATAACGTCACCGGCTTTACCGGCGGTTCGCGCACCAACAGCGGATCGATGTTCGTGTCACTTAAGCCGCTGTCGGAACACAGTGAAAACGCGCAGGAGGTGATTGCCCGCCTGCGCACCAAGCTGGCGAAAGAGCCGGGCGCTAACCTGTACCTCAACGCAGTGCAGGATATTCGTATCGGTGGACGTGAATCTAACGCCAGCTATCAGTACAGCTTGCTGTCGGACAATCTCGCTGACCTGCGTGAGTGGGAGCCCAAAATTCGTCAGGCGTTTGCCTCGTTGCCAGAACTGGTGGACGTGAACTCCGATCAGCAGGACAAAGGCAGCGAAATGGATCTGACCTACGATCGGGAAAGCATGGCGCGGCTGGGTATTGAAGTCTCGGCCGCCAATGCGCTGCTGAACAACGCCTTTGGTCAACGGCAAATCTCCACCATTTACCAGCCGCTGAATCAGTACAAAGTAGTGATGGAAGTCGATCCGCGCTACACCCAGGATATCAGCGCCCTCGATCAGATGTTCGTAATCAACAGCGATGGCAAAGCCATTCCGCTGAGCTGGTTCGCCAAATGGCAACCTGCTAACGCGCCGCTGTCGGTCAACCATGAAGGTCTGTCTGCCGCCTCAACGATTTCGTTCAACCTGCCGGAAGGCGTGTCGTTATCTCAGGCTTCGGCGGCGGTTGAACGCACCATGACGGCGCTCGGTGTGCCCTCCAGCGTACGCGGCAGCTTTGCCGGTACGGCGCAGGTGTTTGAGCAGTCACAATCCAACCAGCTGTATCTGATGCTGGCGGCGATTGCGGCGGTGTATATCGTGCTGGGGATTTTGTATGAAAGTTATGTGCATCCTCTGACCATTCTCTCTACCCTACCCTCGGCCGGCGTGGGCGCGCTTCTGGCGCTGGAACTGTTTAATACGCCGTTCAGTTTGATTGCGCTGATAGGGATATTGCTGCTGATTGGCATCGTGAAAAAGAACGCCATCATGATGGTGGATTTCGCACTGGAGGCACAGCGCAATGGCAATCTCAGCGCGCGTGACGCCATTTTCCAGGCCTGCCAGATGCGTTTCCGCCCGATTCTGATGACCACGCTGGCAGCGCTGTTTGGCGCACTACCGCTGGTGCTGACCAGCGGCGACGGCGCAGAGCTGCGTCAACCGCTGGGGATCACCATTGCCGGCGGCCTGGTGATGAGTCAGCTACTCACGCTCTACACCACGCCGGTGGTGTTTCTAATGATGGATAAGCTGAGTCGGCGCAGGAATAAACGCGTGTTAATCGCAGAGGAGTAAACGTGGAAACCCAAAACGCCACCGTGCGCTGGCAGCTGTGGATCGTCGCCTTCGGCTTTTTTATGCAGGCGCTGGATACCACTATCGTCAACACCGCCATCCCTTCGATGGCGCGTGACCTCAATGTCAGCCCACTCAACATGCACTCGGTGATCGTGTCGTATGTGCTGACGGTGGCCGTGACGTTGCCGATCAGCGGCTGGCTGGCGGATCGCTTTGGCGTGCGTAACATCTTCTTCTGCGCCATTGTGCTGTTTAGTATCGGTTCGCTGCTGTGCGCCTTCTCTACCTCGCTCGATCAGCTGGTGATGGCGCGCGTGGTGCAAGGCGTCGGCGGGGCGATGATGGTGCCGGTCGGGCGTTTGACGGTGATGAAAATTGTGCCACGCGAGCAGTACATGTCGGCGATGACCTTTGTGACCACACCGGGGCAAATCGGTCCGCTGCTGGGTCCGGCGCTGGGCGGGATTTTAGTGCAGTACGCCAGCTGGCACTGGATCTTCCTGATTAATATTCCGGTCGGCATCATCGGCGCGATTGCCACGCTGATGCTGATGCCGAATTACACCATGCAAACCAAACGCTTCGACTTCCTCGGTTTTGTGCTGCTGGCTGTGGGCATGGCGACCCTGACGCTGGCGCTCGACGGCCAGCGCAGCACCGGCGGCTCCCCGCTGCTGCTCAGCGCACTGATTCTGGTCGGCGTGTTCTCCCTGCTGTTTTACCTGATGCACGGCCGCAACAACGACAACGCGCTGTTTAGCCTTAAGCTATTCGACAACCGCATCTACTCGATTGGCCTGCTCGGCAGCTTCACCGGACGCATCGGTAGCGGCATGCTGCCCTTCATGACACCGATCTTTTTGCAGGTGGGCCTCGGCTACAGCCCGTTCCACGCCGGTTTAATGATGATTCCGATGGTGCTGGGCAATATGGGCACCAAACGCGTGGTGGTGCGCATCGTTAACCTGTTTGGCTATCGCAATGCGCTGGTCGGAGCGACTATCGCACTGGCGCTGGTGGTGTTGCTGTTTCCGGCAGTGGCGCTGCTCGGATGGGTGTGGATGCTGCCAGTGGTCCTGCTGCTGCAAGGGATGGTGAATGCCATCCGCTTCTCCTCGATGAACACCTTAACCCTGAAAGAGTTACCGGATGACCTGGCTTCGAGCGGCAACAGCTTGCTCTCAATGATCATGCAGCTGTCGATGAGTATTGGCGTCACGGTGGCAGGCTTGCTGCTGGGTGCGTTCGCCCACGGCGCCGTGACCAACAGCGCCGCCGCACATCAAACCTTTATTTATACCTACCTGTGCATGGCGCTGGTGATTGTGTTGCCAGCACTGGTGTTCTGGCGCGTACCCAAAGATGTGAGTAAGAACGTGGATCTCAGAGGCAGGAGAAAAGCATGAAGCAGCCGTTGAAACTCGGCATTGGTGCCAAGTTATTTGTGGCGATTTTTTCCACCTGCATGCTGGTGATCATCACCATGCACTGGGGCGTGCGCCTCAGCTTTGAGCACGGCTTTGTTGATTACATCAAGAAAGGCAATGAACAGCGTTTAACCCTGCTGAGCGATGCGCTGGCGGATCAGTACGAGCAGCACGGCAACTGGGATTTCCTGCGGAACAACGACCGGCTGATTTTCACCATTCTGCGATCGATGGAGCAAAATCCCGGCAGCAGTACGCAGTTGCCGCCACACGGCTGGCGCACCCAATTCTGGATTATCGATCAGCAGTATAAAGTGCTGTCCGGGCCACACTCACCGGTGCCGCCGGAAGGCACGCGGCGCAACATCACCACCAGCACCGGCAAAGTGGTGGGTTGGGTGATCGCCTCGCCCGCTGAACGACTGACGCGCAGCACCGATATCAACTTTGATCTGCAGCAGCGCCGCACCAGCTGGATGATCGTCACCCTCACCACGCTGCTGGCGGCGCTGGTCACCTGGCTGCTGGCGCGCGGCTTATTGGCCCCGGTGAAGCGGCTGGTGGATGGCACCCATGAACTGGCGGCAGGCAAATTTTCCACACGCGTGGAAGTGGGCAGCAGTGATGAAATCGGTCAGCTGGCGCGTGACTTTAACCAGCTCGCCAGTTCGCTGGAGAAGAACGAAAGTAACCGCCGCGCCTTTATGGCCGATATCTCCCACGAGCTGCGCACACCGCTGGCAATCATGCGCGGTGAGCTGGAGGCGATGCAGGATGGTGTGCGCAAGCTGACGCCGGAAGCCATCACCTCACTGCAGAGTGAAGTGGTGGTGCTGACTAAACTGGTGGATGATTTGCATCAGCTGTCGCTGTCTGACGCGGGCGCCCTCGCCTATCGCAAACAGCCGGTGGATGTAGTGAATCTGCTGGAAGTGGTGGCAGGCAGCTTTGGCGAACGCTATCGCAGCCGGGATTTAACCCTCACCCTTGCGCTGCCGACCAAAGCGGAAAGTTTTGGCGATCCGGATCGTTTGATGCAGTTGTTCACCAATCTGCTGGAGAATAGCCTGCGTTATACCGATGCCGGTGGCGAAGTACGGGTCAGCCTGCAGCAACACGGCGACTACTGGCAGTTACGCTTTGCGGATAGCGCGCCCGGCGTGGATGCTGAACATCAGGCACATCTTTTTGAGCGTTTTTTCCGGGCTGAAAGTTCACGCAATCGCGCCAGCGGCGGCTCTGGATTAGGCCTGGCGATCTGTAAAAACATTGTTGAAGCACATAGCGGCAGCATTTCTGCGGAGCACTCTGATTTAGGTGGACTGCAAATCGCGCTAAACTTGCCGTATGTTCCTCACCAGAAATAGCTTATGAGCCCGGATAATCACGATCCCCTGATTCTTATTGTTGAAGACGAACCGAAACTGGCGCAGCTGATGATCGATTATCTGCAGGCGTCCAACTATCGCACCCACCATATTGCCGATGGCAATGATGTGCTGAACTACGTGCAGCACTCACCGCCGGATTTGATGCTGCTGGATTTGATGCTGCCGGGTCGCGATGGCTTAACGCTGTGTCGTGAAATCCGCCGTTTCTCTGAGCTGCCGATCATTATGGTGACAGCACGCACCGAGGAGATCGACCGCCTGCTGGGGCTGGAGATTGGCGCGGATGATTACATCTGCAAACCGTTCAGCCCGCGTGAAGTGGTGGCACGTGTGAAAACCATTTTGCGCCGTGTAAAACGTTCGCCGGAAGAAGCGCAACTCGCCTCGCATCTGCTGATTGATGAAGGGCGTTTTCAGGCCAGCTGGCGCGAACAGCAGCTGGAACTGACGCCTGCTGAATTCCGCTTGCTGAAAACTCTGGCGCTGGAGCCAGGTAAAGTGTTCTCGCGCGAGCAGTTGCTGAACCATCTTTATGACGATTATCGCGTGGTCACCGACCGCACTATTGATAGCCATATCAAGAATCTGCGTCGTAAGCTGGAAAACCTCGATGCGGAGCAGCCGTTTATTCGCGCGGTGTACGGCATGGGCTATCGCTGGGAAGCGGACGTCTGTCGCCTGATGTAGCGCTCGCTTGATGTAGATCAATTTACTTCAGCGGCGGCCCTGCCTACAATTCCCCACCTTTTGCAGGGCCGTTTGATGCGGCTCATGCACCTGCCATCGCCGATGGCATGCTGACCTGAAATCAGTGAGAATTCCCTCCATGTTTAAACCCGAACTCCTTTCTCCAGCGGGATCGCTGAAGAATATGCGCTATGCCTTTGCCTATGGCGCAGACGCGGTGTATGCCGGCCAACCGCGCTACAGCCTGCGCGTGCGTAATAATGAATTCACCCACGAAGTGCTGGCTAAGGGCATTGAAGAAGCGCACCAGCTGGGCAAGAAATTTTACGTGGTGGTGAACATCGCGCCGCATAACGCCAAGCTGAAAACCTTTATCCGCGACCTGACGCCGGTGGTGGAGATGCAGCCCGATGCGCTGATTATGTCCGACCCCGGCCTGATTATGCTGGTGCGTGAAGCTTTTCCGGAGATGCCAATTCATCTGTCGGTGCAGGCCAATGCGGTGAACTGGGCGACGGTGAAGTTCTGGCAGAAGATGGGGCTGACCCGCGTGATTCTGTCGCGCGAGCTGTCGCTGGATGAGATTGCTGAGATTCGCCAGCAGGTGCCAGAAATGGAGATTGAGATCTTCGTACACGGCGCACTGTGCATGGCCTACTCGGGGCGCTGTTTGCTTTCCGGTTATCTCAATAAGCGCGATCCAAATCAGGGAACCTGCACTAACGCCTGCCGCTGGGAATACAAAGTGGAAGAAGGCAAACAGGATGAGGTGGGCAATATTGTCGGCTTCCACCAGCCGGTTGAGGTGCAGGAGCCCACGCTGGGCGTTGGCGCGACGACCGACCGTGTATTCTTGTTAGAAGAGAAGATGAAGCCCGGTGAAGTGATGAGTGCCTTTGAAGATGAACACGGCACTTACATCATGAACTCAAAGGATTTACGCGCGGTGGCCCACGTCGAGCGCCTGAGCCAGATGGGCGTGCATTCACTGAAAATTGAAGGCCGTACCAAATCTTTCTATTACTGTGCTCGCACCGCGCAGGTGTATCGTCGTGCTATTGATGATGCGGCAGCGGGCAAGCCGTTCGATCCGGCGCTGCTGGAGACGCTGGAAGGTTTGGCGCATCGTGGCTATACCGAAGGTTTCCTGCGTCGTCATACGCATGACAGTTATCAGAACTATGAACAGGGTTTCTCGGTATCCGAGCGCCAGCAGTTTGTGGGAGAGTTTACCGGTGAACGTCGCGGCGACTGGGCGCAAATTGCCGTGAAGAATAAGTTTTTGCTCGGCGATTCTGTGGAGATCATGACGCCGCAGGGCAATCTGAACTGTACGCTGGAATCGATGCAAAATGATAAAGGTGCAGCGGTAAATGTCGCGCCAGGAGATGGACATAAGGTGTGGATCCCGGTACCGGAATCGGTGGATCTGGCCTTTGCTTTGCTAATGCGTAATTTCACTGACGGCAACAGCACCTACGATCCGCACGGAAAAAAGCGCACATAATGAAAAGAAAGGCGCGAAGTTAGAACAGGATCACAGACCGCCGCTGCGCCTCGCTTTAGAATCCCGCCTGCTGCTAACGAGTAACAATAAACAGCAGGTAGTACCAGGAACCACCTCATTCACCCGCCCGGCTCCCCCGTGCGGGTTTTCTTTTTTCATCGCCCGCCGATAAAGTTCCTCGCCCAGCTATGCTATAACCTCTGCATCGTATTTCGCCTCAAGGAACTGATTATGCAAAATAAACCACTGACGCTGCTGATCCTCAATGGGAAAGGCGCGGGCAATGAAGATTTGCGTGCGGCGGTGAATACGCTGCGCGATGAAGGTTTTAATCTGGCGGTACGCGTGACCTGGGAAAAGGGCGACGGTGACCGTTACGTGCAGGAAGCGGTGGCGTTGCAGGCTGAAACCGTGGTAGCGGGCGGCGGCGATGGCACCATCAATGAAATCGCCACAGCGCTGGCGGCAGTGCCTGCAGAGCAGCGTCCAGCACTGGGTATTCTGCCGCTTGGCACGGCCAATGATTTCGCCACCAGCGTGGGGATTCCAGAGGAGATGGAACCGGCGCTGCGTCTGGCGGTGTTGGGTAAAGCCAGCGCGATTGATTTGGCGCGCGTGAATGGCGATCGCTACTTTATCAATATGGCGACTGGCGGCTTTGGCACGCGTATTACCACGGAGACGCCGGAGAAATTGAAATCGGCTTTAGGCGGCGTGTCCTATTTTATTCATGGTTTGATGCGAGTAGATGCGCTGAAGCCGGATAGCTGTGAGATCAGCGGTCCGGGCTTTGAGTGGCAAGGTGATGCACTGGTGATCGGCATTGGTAATGGTCGTCAGGCAGGTGGCGGACAGAAGCTGTGTCCGGATGCGTTGATCAATGATGGGCAGCTGAATCTGAGCATCGTCACCGCGCAGGAGTTGTTGCCGACGTTGCTGCATTCGTTGACGCGTAATGATGAGAATCCGAATATTGTCTCGGCGCAGTTGCAGTCGCTGAGCATTCGTTCACCGCACGAGATGACGTTCAATCTGGATGGCGAACCGCTGACCGGCAGCGAATTTGAAATTGAGGTGATGCCAGGCGCGCTGAGCTGCCGCCTGCCGCCGCAGTGCCCGCTGCTGGCGTGATGTTTGTTGGTTAGAGGCGGGTGAAATGCAGTCTGGATTGCTGGTGGTGATGCAGCCTGGGTTGCTGGTGATAACGCAGTCTGGGGTCGGTTTGGGGCTGGCGGTCCTCGCGCCGCTGACGCAGTGCCTTCACTTCACTCGTCAGCCGGACGGACCGGCGCAGCCATGCTGGCTCTCCTGGCTTCCTCATTCCGTTCAGCGCTGCGAAATGCCATCCCCAAACCGGCCCCAGCCTGCTCATTAAC
>NZ_CAJCKS010000146.1:0-12311 GCF_903970985.1 Pantoea sp. ME81
GTAATCTCAGCATTGCCGCCAGTTGCGATCAGAATCGTCGTTTCCTGCAGGTTCAGGTACAGGTGACCGGTCAGTATTTAGTTGCCAGCCGTCAGGTCGCCCGTGGCAGTACCCTCGACCCGAATGATTTCCGTCTCGAGACCGGGCGTCTGGATGAACTGCCTCCGCGAGCCCTGTTCGATAACAACAGCGTGGCCGATGCGATTGCGCTGCGCGACATCCCGCCTGGACAGCCGGTGACCGCAATGATGCTGCGTCAGCCCTGGCGGGTCAAAGCAGGACAAAATGTGATGGTGGTAGCCAGCGGAAACGGGTTTAATGCCAGTAGCGAAGGACGTGCGCTGAACAACGCCAGCGCGGCACAAATGGTGCGCGTGCGCATGGGAAATGGTCAGGTTGTCAGTGGGCGCGTCGACGCGGATGGGAATATTCTGATATCGCTATAAAGCGTTAAAGAACCTTGTTGTTCTGCCGATAGAGATATCAACAAAGACATTACCCTATGCTGACTCAGTTGACTGACCCTCAGCTGACCTTACAGGAGCACGACCATGAGCATCGACAGAACGCAGCCTTTAATTCCGGTGAGCACTGTACAATCCCGCGACACCAACGATAACAACGGCAAGGTGCGCCAAAACGTGACTGCTTCAACCAACGCCAGCACCAGCGAAAGCGGTGCCGAAGTGAAGTTGAGCACGGCTCAGGCGCAGTTAATGCAGCCGGGCAGCAAAGACATCAACACTGCACGTGTTGAACAACTGAAAACCGCTATTCGTAATGGCGAACTGAAAATGGATACCGGTAAGATCGCCGACGCGCTGATCGCCGATACCAAGGCGTATTTAGAGGGTAACTAATCCCAATGGACAATCTGCTGACCACCTTAGATAAAATGCAGGACGTGCTGGCTTCACTCACTGTGGTGATGGATGAAGAGCAACAGCAACTGTCTGCCGGCCAGGTTAATGGCAACCTGTTGCAGCGCATATCAGAAGATAAAAGTGCGCTGCTGACGACGTTGAATTATCTGGACGACATGCGCCGAAATACCGAAAAATCACTCGGTACTCAGGCGCCCTATGATGGTCACAGCGATCGTGAACGCCGCTGGCAGAGCATTCAGCAGCATACTCGCCGTTTGCGCGATACCAACACTCATAACGGTATTCTGCTGCAGCATCAAATCAGCTTCACCAATGATGCGCTCTCGGTACTGAAACCGCACCAAACTCAGGCGTTTTACGGTCCCGATGGATTAGGCAAAGGTCAGTCGACGCTCAGCCGCAAAGGTTAATAAAGAAAAATCCCGCCGAGGCGGGATTTTTTTATGCCAGCGTGCGGCGGGCAAAATCTCTCGGGCGGAAGCCCAACAGACCCAGCATGACAAAGTAAGCACCACCGCCAATGGCACAGACTGCAGCCAGACGCAGTAACCGCCACCACATCTGCCCTTCTTCCCAGGCCGGCATCACATGCAGAATGCCCAGCAGCGCTGCTGCCATGACCACAACCGCAATCATCAGACGCACCAGGAAGCTAAACCAACCCGGCTGCGGCTGGAAGATATCCTGTTTACGTAATTGCCAGTACAGCAGCGCGGCATTCAAACAAGCCGCTAATCCAATCGACAACGACAATCCGGCATGTTTGAGCGGGCCGATAAAGGCCAGGTTCATCACCTGCGTCATGATCAGCGTCACAATCGCAATCTTCACCGGGGTCTTAATGTCCTGACGCGAATAGAATCCGGGCGCCAGCACTTTGACCACAATCAGCCCCATCAATCCTACCGAATACGCCACCAGCGCACGCTGCGTCATGGCGGCATCGAACGCGGTGAATTTACCGTACTGGAAAAGCGCCACGGTCAGTGGGCCAGAGAGGATGCCGAGGGCAACAGCGCTCGGCAGGGCCAACAGGAAGCAGAGGCGCAGGCCCCAATCCATCAGACGCGAGTACTCATCATGATTGCCGCTGGCGAAACTCTTCGCTAACGATGGCAGCAAAATCGTGCCCAGTGCGACACCCAATACGCCCGACGGGAACTCCATCAAACGGTCAGCATAGTACATCCACGACACTGAACCCGAGACGAGGAATGAGGCGAAAATGGTGTTGATGATCAGGGATATTTGGCTCACCGATACGCCAAGAATCGCCGGTCCCATTTGGCGCATGACGCGCCATACGCCGGCGTCACGCAGGTTGAGGCGCGGCAACACCAGCATGCCGATTTTCTTCAAGTGCGGCAGCTGGTAGAACAGTTGCAACACCCCACCGACCACCACAGCCCACGCCAGCGCCATCACCGGTGGATGGAAATGCGGGGCAGCAAACACCGCAAAGCCAATCATGCTGATGTTTAATAACGTCGGCGCAAATGCCGGAACCGAGAAACGATTCCAGGTGTTGAGTATCGCACCGGCCAGCGACGCCAGGGAGATCAGCAGAATATAAGGAAAAGTAACGCGTAGTAGCGAACTGGTCAGCGCGAATTTATCGGCGGTATCAGCAAATCCGGGCGCAGTGACCATAATCACCCAGGGCGCGGCAATCATGCCGAGCACCGTCACCACCGCCAGCACCAGCGTCAGCAAGCCGGAAACGTAGGCCACAAATACGCGTGTGGCCTCTTCGCCCTGCTTGCTTTTGTATTCGGCAAGAATGGGCACAAACGCCTGAGAAAAGGCGCCTTCCGCAAAGATACGGCGCAGCAAATTGGGCAGTTTAAAGGCCACGAAGAAGGCATCGGTGGCCATACCGGCACCGAAAACGCGTGCCACTATGGCATCACGGGCAAAGCCCAGCACGCGGGAAAAAAGGGTCATCGAACTGACCGCAGCCAGCGATTTCAACAAATTCATTTTGAGTGGCGCATCCTGAAAAGTGTCGGATAAATGAGCAACTTAGCGCGGACATCTGCTGATGTCCGGCGATAGTCTACTGCCACTGCGGGAAATGACCAGCATTGAGTGTTACAAGGGGTTATTCCTGTTCGGCATCGCGCCACAGTTTTTCCACCAGACGCTGCGCCGCCAGCGCCTGTTCACCGCTGGTTTCAGGCATCGTCTGATTTTGTACGCACTGGATAAAATGCTGTGCCGCACCGCTGAAACCACGCTGAGCAAGATGGCTTTGCCAGGAGGCTACCGGGTCGGTACGTAAGCCGCCGAGGTTCTCCTGCTGCCAATCACGCATCTCATTAATTTCGATGTAGTCACCGTCGCAGATGGCGCTCACCACTTCGCGCTGTGTGCCGGCGCGACGATGCATACTGGTGGTGATTTGCAACGCTCCCGCTGAGAAGTGATGTTCGGCGTACAGCATCGCCCCCTCCTCATTGGTTTCAATAAAGCCCTGCTCACGCGTGAGTTTGCCCCCTGCCAGCCACAGCGCCGTATCCACCACGTGCAGGTAGTCATCCAGCAGAGTAAAGCGCAAATCCCCTGGACCCACGCTATCCGCGCGATGCTTCTCAATACGCAGTGAAGCCGCTCGCGGCATTTCCGCTTTCAACTGTTGATAGCGTGGCGCAAAGCGACGATTAAACGCCACCATCAGTTTACGTTTGCGCTTCTCTGCCAGTGACACCAGCGCTTCCGCCTGCTGCAGGGTTTCGGCTAATGGTTTATCCACGCAAACATCTTTGCCCGCCAGCAGCAACGCCTGCACCACTTCAAAATGACTGGCGGTGCTGCTGTGCACAAAGACCGCATCACTGGCGGCTGCCAGCGCGTCCAGCTGACTGAAATATGGCATGCGGTAGCTGTCGCAAATCGGCTGGGCTTTAGCCTGATTCGGCGAAAACGCCCCTGCCAGCTGCCAGTCGGTGGCGTGCGACAACACCGGCAACCAGGCTTTCTGCGCGATGCCGCCTAATCCTACAATACCGATACGTAGCGCCATGTTATTGCTCCTTCTGCAGCAGTTGTTCCAGCTGGGATTGCAATTGAGCCACCTGCTGTTCCAAATGCGCAACCCGGCTGACCAAATCCTCGCTGTCCATCTCATCCGTGCTCGCGGCGGGTGCTTCAGCCACATCGCCGCCGAACAGATGCATATAACGACTTTCGCGTTTACCCGGCTCACGTGCCAGACGCACCACCATCGGGCCGTCATCACGGGTGATTAAGCCGTTCAGCGTTTGCTCAACCTCGTTCATATCGCTGAACTCATGCAAACGTCCACTGCGGGTTCGCAGCTCACCCGGCGTCTGTGCGCCGCGTAAGAACAGTAGCGTCAGCACCGCCACTTCTGCGCTGTTAAGCTGCAAATTACCGAATGCAGAGTTACAGAAGCGCTGTTCATACCTACTGACGCGTTGACCGAACCCGTTATTGGAGGTGACCAGATGCTTTTTCACCAGCTCATCAAGCTGAGATTGCACCTCCATTTCACTCAGGTTCATCACCGGTTCACGGTTGGATTTTTGATTACAGGCGGTGACCACGCCGTTAAGGGAAAGCGGATATTGATCCGGAGTGGTGACCTGTTTCTCTAACAGGCAACCGATCACACGCAGCGCCTGCGCGGATAAAGCCATCTTCATGCGGTTTTCCTTTTATTGTCCACGACGATCCGCGGTCCACTCCTGCCACGTCAGCGCGGTCAGCACGTGATCCTGCCAGCGTCCATCAATCAGCAGGTAATCTTTGGCATAACCCTCTTTCTCGAATCCGAGACGCGCCAGCAAATCACCGCTGCGCTGATTATGCGGCATATAGTTAGCCATAATGCGGTGAATGCGTTGCTGTCGTTGCATATAGAGAATCGCTGACTGCAACGCTTCAAACATCATGCCTTGCCCCTGCCACTTCTCGCCTAATGAATAACCGAGGTAACAGGCGTGAAATGAACCGCGCAGCACGTTGCTAAAATTGGCCACTCCGCGCACCTCATGCTCTTCCGGGTCCATCAGCACAAAATAGTAGGCAGAGCCCTGTTTATGCATATCCGCGATCAGCCCAAGGCGTGCCTGCCAGCCTGAGGGGTAGCAGTGGCTTTCGTCGCGCACCGGCTCCCAGGGTTTGAGGAAGACGCGGTTCTCTGCATAATAATCTGCCAATCGCCAGGCATCGCGCTCGTGAACTAAACGGACCACCAAACGATCGGTAGTCAGGCGCACGCGGGGTCCAGCAGAACGATAGCCAAACATCATGACTCCTGAAATCCATAACTTTAAGAAAGATGTACGCCTGAGGCGATACTTCTCACTATAACCGTCCCTTTCACTACGGTAAAACCCTCAAGACCCTGCCACGCAATTCATCCTTATCCAGGATTAATTTTTCTGCGGATTCGATGAAAAAATATCATCCTGGATACGCTGTCTTTCCCGTCAGCGCAGGCGGAAAATAGACCAACTGGTCACTTTTCTCTTCTCTTGCTCAGGATTAAGCATGTCTCGGGTAGCGCGGGCACGACGCCTCGGTAAAACATTCCTCTTAGTCGATAACATGTTGGTGGTGTTAGGCTTTTTCGTGGTATTTCCACTGATTTCTATCCATTTCGTTGAGCAACTGGGCTGGGCGGCGTTAATGGTGGGTATCGCGCTGGGTTTGCGCCAATTTGTACAGCAGGGGCTAGGCATTTTCGGCGGCGCGATTGCGGACCGTTTTGGCGCACGTCCGCTGATTGTGACGGGCATGCTGATGCGCGCAGCCGGATTTGCCTGCATGGCGCTGGCGCATCAACCCTGGATGCTGTGGCTGGCCTGTTTGCTTTCCGGCCTCGGTGGCACCTTGTTTGACCCGCCCCGCAGCGCCATGGTGGTAAAACTGGTGCGCGCTCGTGAACGCGGTCGCTTCTTCTCGCTGCTGATGATGCAGGACAGCGCGGGAGCGGTGCTAGGGGCGCTGATTGGCAGTTGGTTGCTGGCGTGGGATTTCCGCCTGGTGTGCTGGGTGGGTGCAGCGGTGTTTGTCGCTGCGGCGATATTTAACGCCGTGTGGCTACCGGCGTGGCGCATCTCAACGGAACGCATTGCGATGCGCGAAGGTATGCAGCGTGTCTGGCAGGATAAACGTTTTCGCCTCTATGTGCTGACGTTGACCGGCTACTACATTCTGGCCGTGCAGGTCATGCTGATGCTGCCGGTGATGGTGAATCAGGTGGCTGGTGCGCCCGCCGCCGTGAAATGGATGTACGCCATCGAAGCCATGCTGTCGCTCAGCCTGCTCTATCCGCTGGCCCGCTGGAGCGAAAAACGCTTCCGCCTGGAAACCCGGCTTATGGCGGGTTTATTCCTGATGACCTTTAGCCTGCTACCTGTCGGCATGACCCAATCTCTCCCTTCGCTGTTTTTGTTAATCGGCGTGTTCTACCTGGGGTCCATCATCGCCGAACCGGCACGCGAGACGCTCAGCGCATCGTTGGCCAGTTCACGCGCGCGGGGCAGTTACATGGGATTCAGTCGTTTAGGTCTGGCCATCGGCGGTCTGATTGGCTACTCCGGTGGTGGGTGGATGTTCGACATGGGCCAGCAATTGGCTCTGCCTGAACTGCCCTGGATGTTGCTGAGCAGCGTTGGCATCATCACTCTGCTGGCATTGTGGTGGCAGTTCCAGCCGCGCCCGGTGGCACCGATCATCTTCAGCAGCTAGTTTGCCCCTTCGGAGGATCTCTTCCATACTTCCCGCACGTCCGGAAAAAGGGTGACCTTTGTCACCCTTAGATTTACACAGGAGAAACGGGATGAAACTCTACATCTACGATCACTGCCCTTTCTGCGTGAAAGCACGCATGATTTTTGGCTTAAAGAACCTGCCGGTTGAATTGATCGTTATGCTCAATGACGATGAGCAGATGCCAAAAAAACTCATCGGGCAGAAGATGGCCCCCATTCTGCAAAAAGCCGATGGCAGTGCGATGCCAGAGAGTATGGACATTGTCCGATTGGTGGATAAGCAGGATCGCGAGCCGCTGCTTAATGGCAAAAACAACCCCGCCATCAGCGAATGGCTGCGCCGCGTTAACGGCTATATCAATAAGCTGCTGATTCCGCGCATCGCTGATGCCTCGTTTGCGGAATTTGCCACGCCGGAAGCGCGGAGTTACTTCCGTGAGAAAAAACAGGCCAGCGTCGGAGATTTCACTGAGCTGCGTAAACACGCGCCCGGGCTGATAAAAAACATCAGTGATGACCTGCGTCAACTCGATAAGCTCATCGTCAAACCCAATGCCGTGAATGGCGAACTGTCTGAAGACGATATCAATCTGTTTCCGCTCCTGCGTTCGCTCACCTTAGTGGCTGGCATCGAATGGCCGAGTCGCGTAGCGGATTACCGCGACAATATGGCGAAGCAAACCCAGATTAACCTGCTCTCTTCCATCGCGGCATAGCCCCGTCCGATGAGAAACGCTGCGGCGTTTCTCATCCCTCTCCTGGTGACACCTGGCCCGGTTTCAGGCAGGCTATGGCTGTTTTGCCGTATCGTTCAGGATGAGGATCTATGAAAAAGGCGATGTCTGGGCTATTAGCCCTGTTTTTAGCCGTGCTGTTGAGCGGCTGCAATCAATTGACGCAATACACCATTAGCGAACAGGAAGTGAATCAAGCGCTGCAGAAGCGCAATAACTTCGAAAAAGACGTCGGCGTATCCGGGCTGGTCAATGCACACATCGTGCTCAGCGATCTCACCAGTCAGATTGGGCGTGAAGAACCCGGTAAGATTACCCTGTCCGGCAAAGCAAACATCAATGTCAGCTCGCTGTTTGGTCCGCAGCAGGCTGAGATGCAGCTGAAGATGAAAGCGCAGCCGATTTTCAATGCACAGGAAGGCGCGATTTATCTGCATGATATTGAAATTGTCGATGCGCAAGTACAACCAGAAAAGATGGCGTCCATCATGAAAACACTGACGCCTTATCTTAATGAGTCTCTCAAACGCTACTTCAATGAGAAACCTGCCTATGTGCTGAGCGAAGACCGTAGTAAAGGTGAAGCACTGGCGAAGAAATTTGCCAAAGGTATTGAAGTGAAGCCGGGACAATTGGTGATTCCGTTTACGGATTAACCTCAACTACCGCACCTTCGGGTGCGGTTTTTGTTTCCGGCAATAAAATCCCGTGCAAACGGTTGCTCACACCCTTATGATTACTCCCCGGCCTAAACGTGCCCATTCGTTTTTTCTCAGCCGGAGCCTTTTTGAATGACAGCCCAACCCCAGCAAATCACGATTCGCCGCCCTGACGATTGGCATATCCATCTGCGCGATGGCGCGATGCTTAATGCAGTTTTGCCTTATACCAGTGCGGTCAATGGTCGTGCGATTGTCATGCCAAACCTGGTTCCACCGGTGACCAGCGTCGAGGCCGCCATTGCCTATCGCGAGCGCATTATGGCTGCGCTGCCTGCAGAACACGCTTTTACGCCACTGATGACCTGCTATCTCACTGATTCCTTAGATCCGGATGAAATTGAGCGTGGCTTCCGCAACGGGACTTTTACCGCAGCGAAACTCTATCCCGCGCATGCCACCACCAACTCCAGCCACGGCGTCACCAATATTGACTCCATTGCCAGCGTGCTGGATCGTATGCAGCAAATCGGTATGCCGATGCTGGTACACGGTGAAGTCACGGATTCGCACATCGATATATTTGACCGTGAAGCACGCTTTATCGAAACCGTGCTGGAACCGCTGCGTCAGCGCTTCCCAGCCCTGAAAGTGGTGATGGAACACATCACCACCAAAGAAGCGGCAGAATATCTGGCTGCGGGCAACGATCTGCTGGGTGCCACCATCACGCCGCAGCATTTGATGTTTAACCGCAATCACATGCTGGTGGGCGGTGTACGTCCTCATCTCTACTGCCTGCCGATTCTGAAACGAAACATTCACCAGGAAGCACTGCGCAGCCTGGTGACCAGCGGCAATCGTCGCGTATTCCTTGGCACGGACACCGCACCACATCTGCGTCACCTTAAAGAGGCGAGCTGCGGCTGTGCCGGTGTGTTTAACGCCCCGACATCACTGCCTGCCTATGCCACGGTATTCGAAGAGTTGAATGCGCTGGAACATTTCGAAGCGTTCTGTTCAGAAAACGGTCCGAACTTCTACGGCCTGCCGCTAAATGAGGGCACACTGACGCTGGTACGTGAGTCCTGGACAGTGCAGGACACCATCAACGTGGCCGATGACACGCTGGTGCCGTTCCTGGCAGGTGAAACCCTAAACTGGCGTATCAAAGAATAATATTGCACAGCTTGCCTTTGGGATAATTTTACTGTACAAATAACCAGTATATTATCCCGGAGGCTTTTATGCGTGTTGAAATTATCGTAGCGAAAACTCAGCCCCTTCCCGCAGGTGCACTGGATGCACTCAGTGCCGAACTTACCCGTCGTATTTCCCGTGATTTTCCCGATGACGATCACCATGTCAAAGTCCGTTATGCGGGTGGCAATCAATTGAGCGTATTTGGTGGCTGTAAAGCGTCACGCGAACGCATTAGCGATATTTTACAAGAAACGTGGGAAAGCGCAGACGACTGGTTTATTACTGATTAACTGCCACTGTGCCGTTTTTGCCGGGTTTCGCCACCCGGTTTTTTTGTTTTAATTTCCCTCTCGCCAGATAAAGTCGCTGCATCTAGACTCATGTTTAACGATCCCCTATCCTTGCCTCGTCATGCTTACGGGAGGTGTTTTACATGACTACTGAAAAACCAGAAGAGGCGATGACCTTCGGTGAATTGCTGGCATTAATTGCTGAACAGCAGCGACGTTTAACGGTGCTGGAAAATGCCTTTGCCAGTTTGACGTTCTGCCTCGACGATCGTGCCAGTCAGTTACTGGTGCATAATCTGTCGCTCGAAGCGCAAAATCAGAACCACGACGCACAGTTACAGCAGCACTTTACTCGGTTGGCTGAAGAGATTCAGCGGCGTAATGGCCAGCTGCCTCCAGAAGCGCAGGCCTGAAACTGGCCTTTTTTTACTTGTCGCTGCAGCGTAAAGTTTTCCCCTAACGCCGCCGATAACTAAGGTGTAGCCACTGTCACGATTATCGAATAAAGGCCCGAAGCAGCGGGCACTTTATTATTCGACAAAAGTCGCATTCTGAACGCATTTATTATCGTTCTCTTTTTAATCGCCACACGTTTTAACTATTGTACCGCCTGTTTCATGTTATAATTGTTCCGCTAGTGCAAGAAAAGCCGCATTGAACCTCAAGAAGCACTTCGTTTAACGAGTAATAAGGAGGTTATAATGGACAGAAATAAAGACGTCATTCAGACTCATCCGCTGGTGGGATGGGACATCAGTACCGTAGACAGTTATGACGCCATGATGATCCGCCTGCACTCGCTATCATCGCAGGATCAGAAAGAAGAAGAAGCTGACGTGGGACCCACCTACTGGCTGACTACCGACGTAGCCAGACAGTTCATCTCGATACTCGAAGCTGGCATTGCAAAGATTGAGTCCACAGAGCAATACCTACGCGATAATCAAAAGCACTAATTTCTTACTACGCGTGAAAGGGCACCCAATAGGGTGCCTTTTTCATGGACACGATTTTTTTGCTATGCTGTTGAAAAATTTCGTCGTTTGGCAGGAGTGATGTGGTTATGGTTTATGATCTGATTGTGGTGGGCAGCGGATCGGTGGGAGCCGCCGCCGGTTTTTACGCAACCCAGGCAGGCTTATCGGTATTGATGATTGATAGTGCCCATCCTCCGCACAGCCAGGGCACACACCACGGTGAAACACGCCTGATCCGCCATGCCTATGGCGAAGGTGAACGCTATGTCCCGCTGGTGCTGCGCGCACAAACCTTGTGGGATGAGCTGGAACGTCAGAGCGGTGAACGCATTATGCATCGAAGCGGCATCCTCAATTTGGCCCCCCTCACTTCCTCATTTATCCAAAATGTCATCGACAGCGCCAAAACGTATCAACTGGAAGTAAAAATCCTGCAGGCAGACGAAGTGCGCAAGCGCTGGCCGCAGATCTCTGTGCCCGACGGCTACATTGGGGTATTCGAACCTCACTCCGGCTTCCTGAAATGTGAGCAGGCGGTTCGTAGCTGGATACAGCTGGCTGAACAGGCGGGCTGCGCACAACTGTTTAATTGCCCGGTGAGTGAGATCGCACGCGATGGTGACTTGCAGCAAGTCACTACCCGCGACGGCGTGTTTCGCGCGCGTAAATTATTGGTCAGTGCCGGAACCTGGGTGAGTGAGCTGGTAAAAGATTTGCCAGTACAACCGGTGCGTAAAGTCTTTGCCTGGTATCAGGCAGATGGACGTTATAGCGAGAACAACCAATTTCCTGGCTTCACGGTGGAGATGCCTGATGGCAGTCACTTTTATGGCTTCCCTGCCGACAACAATGCATTAAAAGTGGGACGTCACGATGGCGGGCAGCTGATGCAGAAACCCGAAGATCGTAAACCTTTCGGCAGTATCGCTGCAGACGGCAGTGAAGCCTTCAGTTTCCTGCGTCAGTTCTTACCAGGGGTTGGCGTTTGCTTACACGGTGAGGCCTGCAGTTATGACAACACACCTGATGAAGACTTTATTATAGATACCCTTCCAGGCGAGCCAAATCGATTAATTATTACCGGCTTGAGTGGACACGGATTTAAATTTGCCAGCGTATTAGGTGAACTTGCCAGTGAATTTGCCCAGGATAAGCCCTTCTCCTTTGACCTGAAGCCGTTTTCACTTTCGCGCTTTGCTTAACGTTGTCTCGCTGGCGCCTCAGGCGCCAGCCTTATATTGACGCAAACTTACATTAATAGTTCTTTCCTGACATTTTAGCGTTTAGATTGCCGCATTAGGTGTAGCAATATTCAATTCAATTTTATTTCCCCGCCACCTATACAACCATCGTCAATATTTCTGACGCAGACATCGATATAAACGCACAATTTCCGAATGTCTTTTTAAATTTTATAGAAAGGTAAGCTTAATTGCTTTCATATTTCAAAGTATGGATGCTTATTACCACCTATTTCCAGATATGGATTCACTTTCATGTGGCGTAACTCCAGACAACATTTCGGGCTAATGACCATTATGTTGCATTGGCTAATGGCGCTGGTCATTTACGGCATGTTTGCGCTGGGTCTGTGGATGGTCGGATTGGGATATTACGGTGGCTGGTATCACAGCGCCCCGGAAATCCACAAAGGCATTGGCATGCTCCTATTTGCCACATTACTGCTGCGCCTTGGCTGGCGTATTATCTCTCCCCCACCCGCACTCTTACCACACTATTCCCCCTTAATTCGCCGCTCCGCCCGCCTGGCTCACGGGCTGTTGTATGGCTTGTTGTTGCTGCTACTGGTAAGCGGCTAC
>NZ_CAJCKS010000147.1:0-12288 GCF_903970985.1 Pantoea sp. ME81
CGCTGGTAGGGTGAAGTGCTGCAATGGGGTGCTGTCTGCCGGGCGTGAGAGATCCAGCGGGGCGGCATTGCTGGCACTGGCACTGGCGGTCGCATCGTTAATCACGATGGGTCGCCAGTTCTGTAATTTTGCTGCGCTGCCGTTGGCCAGCACGCTGCCGTCTTTGTTGGTCATCTGCCACGGGATTTCATCCAGCGTGCCGCATTGATTCGCCAGCAGCGTGCCGACGCGCGGCAGGAAGCTGGTCAGAATGCTGGAATCAGTGCTTTTGCCGGAAACAATACGCAACGGCAAGGTCTCTTTGCACCAGTCGTTGGGTGAATTGCTGGCCACATTATCGATATAGACTTCAAGCGACAGACTCGGCGAATAGACCACGCGATAATCATCAGCTTGCGCATTTAGAGCCAGCAACAGGGTCGCTAAGCCCGGCAACCACACTTTCATAAGGGTCCTTGGGATCAATAACGTGTCGGCAGAAAACGTGCCGCATCAGCCTGGGAATAAAGCAGCGTCGCTTCCTGCGGTTCGCCAATCCAGATGGCCAGAGCGCTGAGATTGTCGCTTTTTACACTGCGGTTAACGGCTTGTTCCATCAAAGTCAGCCACTCTTCGCAGGCATTGACCATGCGCAGGGCTTGTTCCATCTCGTGAGTGGTCAGATTGAGCCAGAACCCGTCGGTGCAGACGAGAAACGCATCGCCATCCGTCAATGAAATCACTTCACTAAAGGTGGCTGGACGTGCAGGCTCAACGCCGAGCGCATTATAGAGTAAATTACTGTTAATTCCGGTATTTTCATAGCCTGCTTCGCGCAGTTGCTGGGCCAGACTATGGTCACGCGTCACTTGACTCAACACCCCATGACGGAAGTGATAAACCCGGCTGTCACCGGCATGCGCCCACCATGCGCGCTGTGTCTCGCGGTCAATAAACAGCGCGGCCAGCGTGGTGCTCATGCGAGCATATTTCGGATTTTTTCCCTGCGCCTCAAGCAACACCTGCTGGCAGTGCTCAATTGCTGCACGAGTGCTCTCGGGCGTGAACGTCGGGCTGTTGTGTAACTGGGTCAGCAGCGTATCCCGCACGATTTGCGCCGCTTTATCACCGCCAGGCAAACCGGCCACGCCATCGCAAACCAGAAAGCAGGCTTTGTGCTCATCCAGCTCGGCTCCGGTGCGATCCTGGTTTTCATCGCGCATTCCCTGCTGGCAACGGCTGGCAAACATCATTTTCATGCGTCTTCGGTCCGAGTCTGGGAATCTTTATATTGATTCACTTCCATGTCATACGCATGCAGGAAAGCTTCACCAAACAGGGTATGGAAGTCATCTTCAATTTCACCGGCAGTGCGCTGGTAGTGGCGTGAAAAGTAATCCCACAAGGCCGCTTTACGCCCGCCGTTAAACGGTAGCTTAGGCAACACGCCATCTTTACGTGCTTCCTCTTCCAGCCGTTGCGGATTGAAGGATTGCAGCATCGCCGCGATGATCGCGCGTATGCCAGCGATCATACCCAGCTGATGCGCCTGCAAATCCACCAGTGCATCGCGCACTGCCGCTTCTGGCGGCATAAAACCGGGCATCTGGCTCTGATAAATCTGCATCAATACCGTTTTACCCGAAGGCAAAATTTTAAACGGATTGTTGGCCTCATTGAGGATCATCGTCATATCGGCTTTCACGCCGCGCTTGAGGATCGAACGGGAAGAGAGCAGGGCAACAGTGCCTTGCGAGAACAAGCTCAGCATGCGGCCGGTCACGCGCATCTGCTCTTCGGTGATCGTCGTGTGATGGCCATTGTTCAATCCCATGCCCTCCAGCAGCGCGGCCAGCAGCTTGTCCTGATCTGCATGCGGCAACGTGGCGGGAGCCGTAGGGGCATCACTTTGTGGATCAATACCCAGGCGTGGGTCAGTCAGGCGCTCCGGACGCGCCGCAGTGGGTTCCGGCACCCTGTCGAATGCCTGCTGCATACCGAGAGGATCGGCAGCGCTGTCCGCGAAGAACGTGAGCGGGTCATCATGCTGGGTGCTCTGGCAGGCAGGATCGCGCACCTCAAGGCCATAATCGCCGATTTGCAGTGCATCACCATGCTGTAATTGCACTTGTGAACCGCGCTGTAGCGCCACGCCGTTCAATACCACCGAGGTCACGCTGCCCTGATTGGTCAGGCGGCATTCACCTTCCGGGGAGATATGCACCAGCGCCTGCAAGCGTGAAATGGCGCGCGATTCGTCAGGCAGCACCAGATCGTTATCCTGACTGCGGCCAATGGTTCCCCCAGGCGGTTTAAAAGCAACCGTCTTTGCTGGCACATCCGTATTGCACTGCACAATGGTAAATTGCATGAGTCATCCTGTTAACAAGGAAAACGCTGCGGCTCATTCAAACATGGGTGGATAGAGGCCGTTGCGTCCCGGCTGTGCACCTGCCGCCGGGTTAAACAGTAACGCAAAAAGTTGCGCAGTGAGCGGCCCACTGTGTTTGTGTGTGGCGCGGGCAAAACCGTCACTGCGATTACTCCACCAGTAGCTAATATGCTGCTGGGGATCAAATTTATCAGCCACTTCACGCCAGCTCAGCGTGCAGGGCAGATCATCAAAACCAATCACATCCATAATGTCGCTGCGCTGATTATCCGGGACCATCAGCGGCGTGACGCGTTGCATCTGCTGCTCCAGCGCATCCGGGTTCAGCCGGTCACGCACGCCGCGCAGTAGCAGCGTGCCCAACTCCTGAAACCAGTCGCCCGACATGGCCAGCTGAGCGCTGTGCCAGTGGCTGAGCGGAAAACTGCGCAAAGCCAGCAGCGGCCAGCTGCGCCCCACGCGATCGCACGAGGGCAGCAGGCAGCCCATCTGCACCTGCTGACGTAGCGGCGACAGCGGCAGAACAAAATTCCAGACAGGTGCGCGCAGAAACAGCTGAGTGGAGGCATCGGGTTGCTGATGCCAGTGCATGAGCCCCTGTTGAAACCAATGGCTCCAGGGCGTCACGGTATTCTCACTCAGGCGCTGGCGCAGGAAATCGCCGGTGGCCGGCAATTTGCCGTACCAACCCGGCGCGGTGTGCGTCGCCATGGTTACCTCACCATTACTCACTGTGTCCGGTCAATCGCTGCGAAACCCGCTGTGGTGCAATCGCCAGCGAACTGCCATTCGCACCGGCAATTTTCAGATTTTCTGCAAGCTTGCGCATCATTAGTGCGTTATCTCGCGCATAAGGCGACGACTGAATCTGCTGATCCAGAAGCTGGCTAAGATGCCAGTCAAGCTGCTGCAAATCCCGGGCGCTGACATCATCTGGCAGATTGCGTTGAAGATTCTGCATCAGCCAGGCACGCAGGAATTCGCCGTCATAATTGCGCGGTTGATACAACATCTGATAGGCACGCAGCGCATTGCGGCTGTATTCATTGTCGTTACCGGGGTCATCACGCAGCAAATTGGTGATTTGCTGGGCCACGCGCGGTAACAGTAGAGACTTAAGCGCATTTTGATAAAGCACCCATGCCGCATCGCTTACCTGGTTGCCACGATAGAGACCCACACGCATGCTAAGCGGTGGATTGTCGAGGGAAAAGCGCTCCGACAACGGCAGCTTCACCAGATTATTTAAGAAGGGTAGCAGATCAAAGATATTATCGGCTGGCTGATGAATCACCTGCTGACTCTGACGAGTCATTGGCTCAATACGCTCAGCGACCTGGTTAAGATATTGCTGGTTCTGGACATAGCTGGCCAACCATAAACCGGAGAGCAAAAGCAATGCGCCAGTGAGCGCACCGTAGCCAATCCAGTGGAACAGGCGGTTGCGGTACTCCCAATGGCGGTTACTGCCCGCTAAGCCACTTTCGCGGAACACCAGATCGCTCAGCAGGTCGCGGATAAAGAAACTCTGGCCTTTATTGCCGGGGATGGGGTTATTACGGGTGACGCTATCCCAGGTGGCGAGGCTACTTTCACCGGTATGTGGCAATTGAAGCTTACGGTTGAGTTCGCCCATGATGCGATCAAACGGTAAGCCTTCCTGAGTCCCGCTGGTAAAGAATAAGCCGCGCGCTGACCAGGCAATCTCATCCTCATGGCGCGAGAACACCACATCCAGGTACTCATTCAGCAACGGCCTTAACGAGCTGAACTCCTGTGGGAACAGGAAACAGTCAGCACGCAGGGTGAGATCGCGTTCATTCGCCATCACCGTGGGTAGTTGCTGCTGCAGGCGCTGTTCCAAACGCTGATATTGCTGGCTAAAACTGTTATGCCAGTCATCTTTGTGCGGTTTGCCCGGTTCCCAGGGGAAGGTGAATCCCCAGATGGCGTCGCGCTGCGGTTTGCTCAGGCCTTCGTTAAAGCTTAAAAACCCTTTCAGCAGATCGGTCTTGGTCACCATCACATACACCGGGAAATGGATACCAGTTTGCTGGTGTAACTCCTGCATGCGGCTACGTAACGCGCTGGCCTGTGCGTGACGCGCTTCCGCGGAATCGGTGAGCAGATCAGCCACGCTGATGGTCATGATCACGCCGTTGATCGGCTGGCGGGTGCGATAGCGTTTTAACAGGTTGATGAAACTCTGCCACTCAGCGCCGTCGCGTGCACGCTGGCTCTCCTGCAGGGCATATCGCCCTGCGGTATCGATCAACACCGCGCTGTCGGTAAACCACCAGTCGCAGTGACGCGTGCCGCCGACGCCGCGAATCGCCGCTTTGCCGAGGCTATCGGTGAGCGGAAACTCCAGTCCGGCATTGAGCAGGGCGGTGGTTTTGCCCGCGCCGGGCGCCCCAATCATCACATACCAGGGTAGCTGGTAGAGATAGTGGCTCTGAAAGCGGGCCAGCCAGTTCTGTTGATGACGGCGACCAAACTGTGTGCGTTTCAGGCGCAGCGCTGCTTCACTGAAGCGCTGAGCCAGCAGCGTATCAGTGGCCTGACGATCGGACAGCTCTTCGTGACTCATCTCCTGTAAACGGTTGAGGAGTTTACTGTTGAACCAGCCGCGCCAGATCGCCGGGATAAACTGGAACAGCACCCAGCAGAAGAACAGCAAACCGACCAGCAGTTGACGAGGAAACACCGGCTCAAGGGGGCGGGTGTCTCCCCAACTCCACAGCGGGCCGAGCATCCACAGCACACAGCTTAAGGCAGTGACACCAATCAGGCTCCACAGCAGGCGGTGGGTTAACAGATGTTGCAGCGATGCGCGCATCACTCACCTCCTGGATGATTGCCAAGGGTTTCCGGTGCGGCAAACAGGGTGATCTCCACACGGCGGTTGCGCGCGCGGTTTTCGTTGCTGTCATTTGGCAGCAGCGGATTACTGTCGCCGCGGCCTTCCGCTTTCACACTGTGCCCTTCCGCCAGTTGCGGGTTTAGCAACTGGGTCACGGCGCGTGCGCGCGCAAAGGAAAATTCATAGCTTGAGGCAAAACGCCCATCCACCGGGCTGTTATCGGTATACACCGACACCAGTACCGTGCCTTTAACGGTTTTCATGGCGCTGGCAACGTGCGCCAACAGCGCGCGACCAACCTGATTGACCACGGTACCATCAGGGGAGAAGAGTTTATCGGCAGGAATGATCACTTTACTGCCAAAGGCGCCATCGCTGACTTCAAGTTGACCGGCGGCGATCACATCATTCAAACGCTGATGCAAATCCAGCAATGCCTGCGGTGAGGTAGGGCGACGGCCGGGCATAATTTGTGGCAGCGGGGTTTGATAGATGGCGCGCAGCAGCGGCTCAGCCGCATTGCCCAGCCGCCAGTTCAGGCCGCTGTAAATCAGGCAGGCAATCAGGGCCGCTAACATCGCACAGGCCCATAGCGGCACCATCGGACGGGTTAAGCGGCTGACCAGGGGATGCACTTCCACCAGCGGCACGGCCGGGTTCGTGGTCGACGGGCGCGTTTCCTGGATCAGTTGAGCGAGACGTTTACGAATCCCTTCACACTGTGCACGGCCAGCATCGCTGCCGCGATAACGTCCTTCATAGCCCAGCAGCAGACAGTAATGAATCAGCTCCAGCAACCACAGGTGTTGCTGCGGGCTTTGCGAGACGCGGGAAAGTAGCTGAAACACTTTTTCGCCGCCCCAGCTTTCATTATGGAAAGTGACCAGCATGCCGTTCCCTGACCACACACCGCGCGTACCCCATGGAGTTTGTGCGGCGGCTTCATCCAGTACGCTGCATAAGCAGTAGCGCGCACCAATAATCATCTCAAACGGCAAACCGGCTTGCTTGCAGCGATGTTCGAATTGGCGGATCTCTTCAATGAGTAACTGGCGTAAACCGGCGGGATCGTCATGCGTAGCAGCCTGCCGTATACGGACAACGGCATTCAATATCGGTGCTGCGGCATTAAGCAAAAGGTTATCGTTGCCCGCGACAATGCCATCGCGGACAACAGAATCCTGGGTCATTAAATATCTTTTTTCCTGGCAATGGCGCTAGGGAGCGTCCACAGAGTGCGACCTTGCTGTGGACAATCTGCGCCATATTGCATTATCAGTCTAGGATCCAGGTCGCGGTATCGTTGGTGCGGCAAGCCTTGCTGGCACCGCCAACGGCCACGCAGACCTGTTTAGTACGGCGGGGACGTGGACGGTCGCTACGCAGGGTGGCGTCATAACGGCTACTTTCAACCCCGGCTTTCGGCGGGATGTAACCAATCAGCTGTCCATTGGGTTCATCGGCAATGGCTAACCAACTGTGTTCGACACGTCCCAGTACTTCAAATGGTTTAGCGTTATCGAGATAACGAACGACCTTGCCGCCATAATCTGGCGTGGTCATCACCGACGCCGCATACAGTGCGCGGAAACTCTCATTAACCGGCGTGAATTCGCCTGGCGCTGCCACCGCATGACGGTGAACCAGCTTGACGCCATTTACCTCACTGGTGACCAGGGTGTCATCAGTCATCGGCGGTGGTGGCGCTTTACAACCCGCCAACGTCAATACTGCCAGCAGAGTGAGCAACAGACTCTTATTCACCATGAACCTCAAATTTCATCAGATTAGCTGCAGATTAATATGTGGCACACGCATTTAAGGCGGGCAGAGTATGCAGCGGGAAAGCCATCAAAAAACAGTCAGATTACAGAAAGATAGTACTGTGCTCAGTCTACCTAAGACTTTTGAGAATTCAATCCATTGCATAGCGAGAAAACCCGTGCTACCGGGCGAAAATAGCGCATATCAGGGGGATAAAAAACCTGTGCCTTTAGTGATAGATAAGCTGAATTTACTTATTTAGTCGTGTAAGTGTGTGACGCAGGCGATAAAGCCGAAGTACCGTAGAAAGATGTCTTGTCATTGGTAAGCCTTCTTAATCTTTCCTTAAGGTTAAAAAAAGATTGCGCAGGTAAACAATTTTCTTACTTTCGGAATTTCCGTGCACACTTCCGCCCTATCTAAAGTCAGTACGGCACAGCTTTTGCTTAAGACTCATACTTTTTTTACTTACGGTGTTGTGGCCAAACTTCAGGTTATGGGCAATAACACTAAAGCCATAACCCGGAGGAGGGGGTTGCACAAGTTTTGTGCTTATTCTGCGTCATCTCTGTGCAAAGTAAATGATGGTTGGCAAGTCAGCTTCGCTGAGAGATTGAATTTAAAGTGATAATTATCTGGCACAGGCTTTGCTACAGCAAAGAGACATTGCGCATTTGCTTCGTTAATAGCGAGAAAGTGAGTGCTTTGGATAAAGGCGTCCGGCCCCATGTTTTCATCACGTGCGGGAGGACGCCTTTTTTTATTCCTTATTCAGGTTCGTATAAGCAGCAGCATGCGGCATTCAGTTTCTCCTGATTGGCTAAAGTAGCCTGGTCCGTAACGGTGGGACGCGCATGAGGAGCGGGCTTGTGCTGCAACGTCGCAATTTCACTTATGGCTAAATAAACTCGTATTTTCCCCCCTTAATCCACGCTTTAGCCTTGGCGGGTTTTGGCATCCTATGCCTTAGAATTCCTGCCAGCTGAGGTATGTCGTGGCTGAAGAGAGCGACGAGGACAAAACAGAATCGCCCACGGCGCACCGACTAGAGAAGGCGCGAGAAGAGGGGCAGATTCCGCGATCGCGCGAGCTGACATCGGTACTGATGCTGCTGGCGGGCTTGCTGATCCTGTGGCTCGGCGGCGAACTGATGGCTGAACAGCTGGCCAGCATGTTGGCCACTGGCTTTCGTTTCGATCATGCCATGGTGACCGATGACAAAATGATCATCGCCCACATTAGCAACCTGATCGGCCAGGCAGTGATGGCGCTGCTGCCGTTGATGGCAGGCCTGGTAATTGTGGCGATAGCTGCACCGATGCTGCTGGGGGGGATCAATATCAGCGGTAAATCGATCAAGCTGGATTTCAGCAAGCTGAACCCGTTGAGTGGTCTTAAACGCATGGTTTCCTCACAGACCTGGGCGGAACTGCTAAAAGCCATTTTGAAGGCGGTGCTGGTGGGTCTGGTGGGTGGCTGGTACATCTGGTCGCACTGGCAGGAGATGCTGCGGTTAATCAGTGAATCACCCACCAACGCGCTCCATCACGGTTTAACCATGATCGCCATTAGCTGTGCGTTGATCATGCTGGGCCTGGTGCCCATGGTCGGTTTCGACGTGTTCTGGCAGCTCTACAGCCATTTCAAAAAGCTGAAAATGTCCCGCCAGGAAATCCGCGACGAACACAAACAAAACGAAGGTGACCCGCACGTCAAAGGGCGTATTCGTCAGGCGATGCGTGCGGCGGCCCGTCGTCGCATGATGGCAGATGTACCGAAAGCCGACGTTATCGTCACCAACCCAACGCACTACTCGGTAGCGTTGCAGTATCAGGAAGGCAAGATGAGCGCGCCAAAGGTGATTGCGAAAGGGGCCGGGGATATTGCGCTAAAAATTCGTGAGCTGGCAAAAGAACATCGCATTCCGATTTTAGAAGCACCGCCGCTGGCGCGTGCGCTGTATCGACACACGGAAATTGGTCAGTTCATCCCCGGCGCGCTTTACGGTGCCGTGGCGGAAGTGCTGGCCTGGGTATGGCAACTGCGTCGCTGGAAACGCGAAGGTGGCTTGATACCAACCAAACCAAAACAGCTGCCGGTTCCGGCAGACATGGACTTTGCAGGAGAGAACAGAAACGATGGCTAATCTGGCCGAAAAGCTGCGTTTACCGGGCAACTTTAAAGACACGCAGTGGAAGGTGCTGGCTGGACCGATACTGATCATGTTGATCCTGTCGATGATGGTGCTGCCGTTACCTGCCTTCATTCTCGACCTGCTGTTCACCTTCAACATTGCCTTATCGATCATGGTGTTGTTGGTGGCAATGTTTACTCAGCGTACGCTGGAATTCGCGGCATTCCCGACCATTCTGCTGTTCTCAACGTTGCTGCGCCTGGCGCTGAACGTCGCCTCAACCCGTATTATCCTGCTCGAGGGCCATACGGGTGCCGATGCCGCCGGACGCGTGGTTGAAGCGTTTGGCCACTTCCTCGTGGGCGGTAACTTTGCCATCGGTATCGTGGTGTTCATCATCCTCGTTATCATCAACTTTATGGTTATCACCAAAGGTGCCGGACGTATCGCCGAAGTGGGCGCGCGTTTTGTGCTGGATGGGATGCCCGGTAAGCAGATGGCGATCGATGCTGACCTTAACGCCGGTTTAATCGGGGAAGAGGAAGCCAAACGTCGTCGTAGCGAAGTGACCCAGGAAGCCGATTTCTACGGCTCAATGGACGGTGCGAGTAAGTTCGTACGTGGTGACGCCATCGCCGGTATTTTGATTATGGTGATTAACGTCATCGGCGGTCTGCTGGTGGGCGTGGTGCAGCACGGCATGGATCTGGGGCACGCAGGTGAAACCTATACACTGCTGACCATCGGTGATGGATTGGTGGCACAGATCCCGGCGCTGGTCATCTCTACCGCTGCGGGTGTTATCGTGACGCGCGTCAGCACCGATCAGGATGTGGGCGATCAGATGGTCTCCCAGCTGTTTAGCAATCCGCGCGTGTTGATGCTGAGTGGTGGTGTTATCGGCCTGCTCGGCCTGGTGCCGGGTATGCCCAACTTTGTCTTCCTGCTGTTTACCGCCGCGTTGCTCGGTCTGGCCTGGTGGCTGCGCGGTCGAGAGATGAAACCGAAGACTACCTCGGAACCTCCTAGTCTGGTCAAAACGCAGGAGACACCCGCCACGGTGGAAGCTTCCTGGAAAGACGTGCAGCTGGAAGATTCGCTGGGTCTCGAAGTGGGTTATCGCCTGATTCCCATGGTTGATCATTTGCAAAACGGTGAGCTGCTGGGCCGCATCCGCAGTATCCGTAAAAAAGTCGCACAGGAGGTGGGCTTCCTGCCGCCGGTGGTGCACATCCGTGACAACATGGAGTTGCCGCCTGCGCGTTACCGCATCCTGATGAAAGGCGTGGAAATTGGCAGCGGTGATGCCTATCCTGGGCGCTGGATGGCGATCAACCCTGGTACTGCAGCCGGTTCTTTGCCGGGTGAACCGACCGTCGATCCTGCCTTCGGTTTAGCGGCAATCTGGATCGATAGTGCGCTGAAAGAGCAGGCGCAGATTCAGGGCTTTACCGTGGTAGAAGCCAGTACTGTGGTGGCAACGCATCTGAACCACCTGATTGGTCAATACGCCAGTGAACTGTTTGGTCGTCAGGAAGCGCAACAGCTGCTGGATCGCGTGACCCAGGAGATGCCGAAGCTGACGGAAGATCTGGTGCCGGGCGTTATCACCCTGACCACCCTGCACAAAGTGCTGCAGAACCTGTTGATTGAGCGTGTTTCGATCCGCGATATGCGCACCATCATCGAAACCCTGGCGGAACATGCGCCGGTCCAGACCGATCCGCAAGAGCTGACCAGCGTGGTGCGTGTGGCGCTGGGCCGTGCGATTACTCAGCAGTGGTTCCCGGGTAACGGCGAAGTACAGGTGATTGGACTGGATGCCACCTTAGAACGCCTGCTACTGCAGGCCTTGCAGGGCGGCGGCGGGCTGGAGCCCGGTCTGGCCGATCGTCTGTTAGTACAGACGCAGGGTGCATTGCAACAGCAAGAGATGACGGGTGCACCACCGGTGCTGCTGGTGAACCATCCGCTGCGTGCCTTGCTGGCGCGCTTCCTGCGCCGCAATCTGCCACAGTTGGTGGTGCTGTCAAATATGGAGCTGACCGACAATCGCCAGATCCGTATGACCGCCACCATTGGGGGCAAATAACCGATGCGCCGTTGGTGTTGGACTCTAATGATGTTGCCGATGATGGCGCTACCGCTCTATGTGGATGCAGCAGGATCCTGGCATGACAGTGCCAGTGGTCCGAGCCTCGGCGTGCGCGGGAACTGGCACACGACGCCAGCTTTAAAAGCACCTTCGCCCGCAGTGGGCACTATTACGGTGGTGAACTGGCGTTACCAGTTGAGCCGTCCAGCCCCCTCGGGGCTGATCGTGCGTTTGTGTGCGACTCAGCGTTGCGTAGAGATTGAGGGCGGCAGTGGTTCAACGCATAGCCTGGCGAATATTCCGGCTGACGAGACGCTGCATCTGGCGTTCGGTTTTCAGGGGAAGGGCGCGTTACCGCCGGGATTGCGAGTGGTGAGCAGTGAAGTGACGGTGAATTACCAATAGCCAATAAAAAAACCCGCCGAGGCGGGTTTTTTGTTGTTACATACGCTCGACGGTTTTGATACCCAGCGTATCCAGACCTTGTTTCAGCGTTTTAGCGGTCAATGCAGCCAGTTGCAGACGGCTGTTACGCACCTGCTCATCCTCGGCGGAGAGGATTGGACAGTGCTCGTAGAAGCCAGAGAACAGGCCTGCCAGATCGTACAGGTAAGCACACATCACATGCGGCGTGCCATCACGCGCAACCTGGGTGATCACTTCTTCAAACTGCAACAGGCGAGTTGCCAGTTGCGCTTCACGCTCTTCGGTCAGCATGATGTCGCCCTTCAGGCTGTCAGCTTCAATGCCGGCTTTACGGAACACAGAAAGCACGCGCGTGTAGGCATATTGCATGTATGGTGCAGTGTTGCCCTCAAACGCCAGCATGTTATCCCAGTCGAAGATGTAATCGGTGGTGCGGCTTTTTGACAGATCGGCATATTTCACCGCGCCGATACCCACCACTTCCGCCAGATCTTTCAGCTCCTGCGCTGACATTTCCGGGTTTTTCTCACTGACCAGCGCATGCGCACGTTCAACGGCTTCATCCAGCAGATCGGCCAGCTTAATGGTGCCACCGCTGCGGGTTTTAAATGGACGGCCATCTTTGCCCAGCATCA
>NZ_CAJCKS010000148.1:0-12119 GCF_903970985.1 Pantoea sp. ME81
TAAATTGCCCCCTACTGCGCATCTGCGGTGGGGGGAAATTTAACGCATCTGTATTACACAAATTAACCAGAAATTCTTATCGCGTTGTGTAAGCCTGGCGAAAAATTCTATTTAGGTTGCTGGCGTGCTCCATTTATAGAATACTGTCGCGCCATGCATGTTTTAATGTCCAGGACGGATTTATGTCAGCATTCCCTTATTATATCGCTTTAGCTTTACTGGTTTGTGTGGCGCTGGTTTGGAGCGGATTAATCCTGGATCTGTTTGGTATGCGATGCTGGATGCACCATGTGACTGATTTTATGGAAACCCAATTAAAAGGCTCAGAACCCTTGCAATGAGGGAGATTTAACTGAACTTATACCAGGACATTTCTTTATCATGACAAGTTTGTCATCTGGTCATAAAAGAATACGGCTTTAAGCTTTGCTTAAGAAATTAATGGTTGAATTACCTCCAATAACCCGGAGGTAATAATCGTGATCACAACGACGTATTCATTACTCAAAGAAAAAACCCGCTATTTACAGGCATTTTTCGCCAACCCGCGCGCTTTTGGTTCTATCGCACCTTCCTCTTCCGCGCTGTGTCGCACCATGTCTGAAGCCGTAGATTGGCAGCAGACGCAACGGATTGCGGAACTCGGCGCTGGCGATGGTGTGCTGACGCGTCATTTACTGCATAGCATGAGAGCCGATGCAACGCTGGCAGCATATGAAATCAATCCGCAATTAGCCCATAAGCTTAATGCGTTCAACGATCTGCGTTTGACGGTGCACACTGATTCCGCAGAAACGTTAGGCACCGGCTACGATGCCATTTTCTCAGGTTTACCGCTGCTATCCCTACCGCAGGCGTTGCGCGAAAGGGATTTTGACGCAAATCAGCCGGGCGCTGACTTCCGGTGGCGTGTTTGTGCAATTTCAATATACACCGCTGTCGGAGCCACTGTTATCACAGCACTTTTACTGGACGCGCACGCGCGTGATGCGCAACCTGCCACCGGCATTTGTTTATCGGTGCCAGGCTGCCGCACATCATTAAAAACAGACTCAAATAAATTATTGCAGTTCAACATTAAGTGCCGGCGCGCCGAAACTCACCAGCACCCCATTTGATGCGGTGAAATAGTCGCGCCAGAAAGCCTCAAGCTGTTGGAGAATTTTTCCAGAACGATAGTTGTTCTTCGCATCCGTATCAATGAGGCCCGCCCCGGCAACAAAAATTTTGGCACCCGCGAAATCGGCCAGCAAATGTTGTTGTTTAACCTGCTGCAATGTTTTGTCTGGTGAGATCAAACGCAGCGCGTTATTACGATAGAAACTATCGAATGCGCTGTTTTCCAGCATATCTGAGATAAGGAACAGCGTACGTGAAGTAGACGCGTCAGATTGCAAATCCTGACTAACACGTTTCAGACTATCGAGAATTTCACTCTTCGCAATGTTGTCTCCTTTCTCAGCAAAACTTTTCGCCATCAGTCCGCCGAAAGATTTTGCAAAATACTGTCGCTGCTCTGCCAAACATTTATCCAGGTTCTTCAGGCTTTCCATACCCTGATTGTCTCGGATGGCTTTATCAGTGAGTAAAGGTTCTAGCCGACCATCAAACAAGCGTTGCATAAAATTATTCTGCAACAAGGCCGAGAACTGATAGAGCACTACGCGATCACCCGGCTGTGTAAACCGCAGAATTTGCTGCCAGCTAGCGTTTTTAATCTCCAGCGGGACTTTCACAGTTTGATCGATGATTACGACCAATTCCCGGCCACTGCTGGCCGGGCGATACTGGCTAAGATGAGCATAATCATAACAGCTCGGAATATCATTACGGTCTGCCGCCTGAGCTAAAGCGCTCAAACTCGCCAGCAACAGAAAACAACTTGTGATGAATTTCACCTGTTCAACCCCGTGCTTTATTCAAAACCAATTGCACTTTGCGCCGATTTAACAAGCCATCTAACGGGAGATCAAGATCGTCAGCCAGTAGCTGTAATTCTTCATCATTAAGCAGGGTAAGGTCACCCAGAGCTGCAATTTGCGCTTTGTAATCGGTATTTGTCACTGGATTCGTTGGGATTTCTAGCGTTGCAGCCACAGGAGCGGGAGGTGCGGTTGGCGCAACTAAAATCGGCTCATGCTGATGCATAATCGGCTCTGGCTTGTAGACAGGACGCGTGGCATTAAACTGTTGGTGCTCGTCATCCGCTAATGCCTTGTCACGCATTTTTCCGCGCACGTAATCGTCAAAGGTGCGCACTTCACTCTGAGCCACACTGGCACTACTGGCTCTCTGCATTGCCATACGATTTTGCAGGCTAGCAAGTTTGTCCTGAGCATCACGCTCTACACGTTCACGTTGCATGGCATACCAGGCAGCGAACTCTTCAGAACTACTAAAATTGCCGATGTATTTCGCAGCCAACTTAGATTCAATGCCCACTAATGATCGGTAATAACCAATTAAGATACCGATAATTTGCACACCAATAAAAATGACAGACAAAATAATAAACGTCAGTTTGGAAGCAAAGACGCGATTGTCACTCACTTCTTTCGCTGCTTGTTTATCCGCTTGCTGATTATCATCGACTGCTTGCTGAGGCAATTCGAAAGGCGAAGCGTTAGTGGCAACAGTGCTCGTCTGACTAAACGGGGTACCATTCACCGCCTGTGTTTCAGCAGCATTAATGGTTGCGGCGCGGATGAAGTAGGCACCCACAGCAAACGTCACGATCAACAACAGTGTAACGATCGTTTGCACATATTCTGGTTTGGCGCCGATACCGTGGCGCACGCGGTTAAGCATCTGCAAATAGCCGGGCGCATCATCATCAATACGGCTATTTTCCAGAGAAATGCGATTGTCTTTTACCAGTGCTTCAGCCTGGTGTTCCAGCTTTGCTTCTTTATGCCAATAGCGAATCTTACTGAGCAGGGTATTTTTGTGAAGCTGGGTACCCATCAGGTGTGTGGCCGGTACCAAAATCACCCCAATGAGGACCGAAACGACAATCGCTGATAACTCAGCCTGATTTGCCGAAATATTGTTGGCAATAAAGGGTGACAGCACCAAAGCAAAAATGAACGCTTCCAGAATGACAAGGGCAATACTGCACAACCACAAGACAATGCTGGTAGGCTTACGCCCGCGCTCGTCGACCTTATTTAGGTAATTAACACAACGCAGATAGAAATCGGCATCGCGGTTGGAAATGCTGTAATACTGATAAAATTTGCCACACAGTGCTTCCTCAGCAGGATGCCACACGAGTCCGCCGGTCCCCATGCGACGAGACTCATGACTTTTTGCCAGACGAGTAATATGTCCCACCAAAGGTAAAGCACAAGCTAAATTGAGGAAGAAATAACGGACTTGTTCCCACCACTTAATGGTAATAATGGTCAATGCCATCAGACCAAATAATGGCCAAAAGATATAACGGTAAGTCGCAATCGCCTGCAACACAGTATCTAAAATTTCCATAATGATTTATTCCTTATCCACGCTGAGGCGCGTATTCAGCCAGCCACGGCTGACGATGATTACTATAAAAAAGCTGGCCCTGCTTAGCGGGTTGGCCTGATTTAGGTATGAGAAGATCAACACATGAAACCGGTTGTTTCTGCGCATCTTCGATGTAAACCCGATAAAGAATGCTATCTTCCCCTTCCCAGCTATTGGCGACACCCGTCATGCCAGGCAATGTTTTTCTGTTTCCCTGGGCATATTTTGGCGTCACAAAGACCTGTGGATTGCGCGTAATTTGTGCGCCCTCCTTCAGCACAAAAACTGGACTCAACGTCACAAGATTACCGTTGACCAATCCAGCCCATGCGCGTCCATTCATATTCGGGAGATATTCGCGAGTATCGTGCTGCCCAATAGATTGACCCGTCGCTAAATTCTTAGCCAGCCCACTGACTCGCGGCAGGTCTGTCAGGCAACTCCCCGTGACACTACTCGCCTGCGCCTGGCTTATAAGACTAAAACCCTGCGATAGCGGTTTTAAATTACTCGCCAGACCCGTTACACGTGAGGAGGTGGGTTTACCCCCAAAATCAATAAAGTTAGCGGGGTTACTTTCGGCAATCGCTTGAGTTGGCTGAGTGACCTGATCTTGCTCCTGCGATTTGACCGCTTCAGAAGTGGGGGATGCTGCTTTCGCTTTATTGTCAGGATGGGCTTTTTTACGCGGCGTTTCAGTCCGGGCCAGCCGGCTATCAACCGCCGAGCTGTGCTGTAAATACAGAGGGTTGTTGCTTTCTTGCGCCAGTCGCTGACGGAGTAATGATTCATTTGCCAGAGCAACAATTTCAACACGGCGGTTTTGAGCGCGACCAGTCGCTGAATCATTATCTGCCAGAGGGCGCGATGATCCTACTCCCTGGAAATAGAGCTGGCTGGCTTTAATACCACTTTGCTCCAGCACCAGGCCAACATTGTGGGCACGTGCTTCTGATAATTGCTGATTATACCCAGCATTTCCGCTGGCATCGGTATGACCCACGACCAGCAGAACTGCGCTGTTATCTTGCTGTCCCCCCTTCATGGCCGCAGCTATTTTTTGTACCTGGCGCAAACCACTACTTGTCAGTTCTGCACTATCAACATTGAACATTGTTCCATCTTCAACTTGCGCAACAATGCCGACCTGATCTTGTTTACTATTTTGCTGAGCTTTCAGCGCTTGAGTGCTAATGCGGATTTTTTCTTCTTGCGCGATCTTCGCTAACGCCTGCTCGCGGTTTTGCCACACATTACCGACCACGCAACCCGCGACGCCACCGGCCAATCCCCCAACTAATGCCTTTTTCGCATCGTGCGTGACCAAATAAGTGATACCTCCACCCAGCGCAGCGCCGCCAATACAGCCAGCAGCAGTACCGTAATCTCGTGCAAAGTCATTCATAGAGGCGCAGCTGGTCGCGAGTGAAGCAGCAATCAAAACGGATGCTGCCTTTTTAGAAAAGGGTAAATTCACATCAAATCCTTGATTGAAAAATCTCCCTCGTCTGGAGGGAAAATGATTTATTGAGATACGTAGAATTGGTAAAAAATATTCACTGGTTGATATCGGCTAAGAGCGTAACAACTTTAGTGGCGAATGTCTTAATTATTATATTCAATGAGATGGGCGAGTGAAGCGAAAATTGAGAGATGGGAAATCCGTTAATATCATAAGTTTAATTACTGCATTTAGTCAATTTTAGAATAATTTACGCCACAATCACTCAATTGCAGCGCAAAGTAATGACTTATCCCCCACTAACACGATAGCGCTCCAGTTAATGAGTCAAAATGCTGGTAGTGCGGCCACCATAACTATCTAAACCCATTGCATCGCGTTAGCGCAAAAAAAGGGATTATTTGCGCGCTTTCGCAGCCGCGACCAGTCCATCCAGCCAATCCTGATGACCGTTGATCATCGGATTGGGTTTCGCGCTCGCCAGCTCAACCGCCGGTTTGCCGTTTTGCGTTTCCTGAGTCAGGATGCGCACGCGATTGTCAGAGAGATCTTCAATCAGCCATGCATGCAGAACGTCTAAACGGTCGTCGCTGCCCACTTCACCCGCCCAACCGTGCCAGGAAACACGGGCGGCTTCACCCGCTTCGGGTGCTAAGTACTCGGTGACCTGCGCTTCCACCGGGAAGCCAAAGGTTTCGAAATAGAAGCGGGCACCCTGCGCCAGTTCGGGGCCTTTGTTGTCATAGAAACGCGCATTCGCCGAGTTCTGATAATAAGTCGGCCAGAGTGACGGCGTGTTCAGCAAAGGCCAGATATCCTGGGTACTCAAACCTGCAACGATCACTTCGTTGGAACAGTAATTATCGCTAAAGCCCGGTACAAATCCTTCTGGCCAGTTAATCCCATTCGTTTTCATTTCATTCGTCTCACCGTGAATAAATCGTGGGTGAAGTATCTGACTCCCTATGAAATAAGACCAATCGCCATTATTTATTTTTGATATACGTTTTCGTGATATCTGGTGGCAGCGTATGATGAGGTATTGCCCCGCCATCGCCGGAAGATGATGAAAACCGATATCCGCAACCTCGACCTCAATTTGCTCAAAGCGCTGGATGCCTTACTGGATGAGCGCAGCGTCACCCGCGCAGCTGAGCGTTTAGCCCTGACGCAACCCGCAGTCAGCGGCATGTTAACGCGTCTGAGAGAGTGTTTTGATGATCCGCTGTTCACGCGGGCGCAGCGCGGCGTTGTCCCGACGCTGCGGGCACTGGAGTTGGCTCAGCCCGTGAAGGCCATCCTGGCGGAAGTGTCAGAACTGTTGCAGCCCAAAGCCTTTGACGCGGCGACCGCGGAAATGACCATTAAGATTGCGGCCACTGATTATGCCCTGCGTGCGGTCATTGTGCCTTTTATGGCCGCGTTACGGGTACAGGCACCGGGTATCCGCGTGGCGGTATTGCCCGTTAACAACGAGCAGCTATCCGCGCAGTTTGAACGGGGTGACATCGACATCGCGTTGATCACACCAGACAGTGCCCCACCCGATCTGCATGCCCGCTCGCTGTACGATGAAGAGTATGTGTGTCTCATGCGCGAGGACCATCCACTGTCTGCGCAGACAGGTTTAACGCTCGACAGTTTCTGCGCGCAGGACCACGCCCTGGTTTCCTACGTGGGAGGCAACTTCAAGGGCGTGACAGATGAGGCGTTAGCCTCGATTGGACGTTCACGACGTGTGACACTTTCGGTATGCAGTTTTTTAGTCTTACCTGAGATCTTACGCGTCAGTGATTTAATCAGCGTGGTGCCGCGTCGCTTAACGCACGATTTACCTGGTTTGAAGGTCATGCCTCCTCCTTTAGCGATCCAGGGGTTTAACAAAATCGTGGTCTGGCATGAACGCACGCACCGCGATGCCGGACATCGCTGGTTGCGTGAATTACTGTTCTCTACGGCGATTTAAGCGGCCGCCTGCTCATTCCCCAGCAGATTCAATATATGGCTGCGCAGCGCCACCAGCTGCGGATCATCACGGCGGCGCGGCCAGGGCAGATCCACCTCAATGACATCCACCACTTTCGCCGGTCTTGGGCTGAACACCACCACACGATTCGCCATCACCAGCGCCTCTTCAACGTCATGCGTTACCATCAGCGTGGTGAACTGCTGCTCCTGCCAGAGGTCAACAATCTCCTGCTGCATGCGCAACCGCGTCAACGAGTCGAGCTTGCCTAGTGGTTCATCGAGGATCAGTAAACGCGGCACATTCACCAACGCTCTGGCTAACGCAGCACGTTGAGCCATACCGCCAGACAGCTGATGCGGCCAGGCGCGAGCGAACTGCTTGAGCCCGACACGATCTAGCATCGCGTTGATGCGTTTATCGCGTATTGCGCGGCTCTCACCGCGAATCTGCAATCCCAGACCGACGTTGTCATACACCGTGCGCCATGGATAGAGCGTGGGGTCCTGAAACACCACCACGCGTGAAGGATTGGGTGCCGTAATGGCTTTCCCCTCTTCCGCTAGCAAACCACTGGCTGGAGGTTCCAACCCGGCGAGCAAACGTAATAAAGTCGATTTCCCGCAACCGGAAGGCCCTAGCAGAGCGACAAATTCACCGGCCTTCACCTGTAAATTGATATTCTCCAGTACCGGTAAGTCACTGCCTTCAAGCGTGAAATGGTGATTCACTTTTTCAATAGCAATATTCACGCCTGCAGAGGTCATGGCCATATTTCGCTCCTGCTAAATAATAGTGTGCCGACAGTCATCAGCAAATAACCATAAGCGTCTCTCTCTCCTGATTGAAATAGCCTTTTCGGCAAACCTATCCGTCATCTTTCATAAAGAAAAACTGCATGACCTCATGCGGGATTGTTATTTGGTGGTGGGAAATCGCTAAGCGATAGTGCCTGTGATCTTTAATGACAAGGAAAGCAGAATGGCAATGCAAAAATACTTTCTGAGCCGGCGCGCATTATTGCGCGGCCTGGGTTTATTCAGCGCCGGTGTAGCGGTGAATCCATTGCTGAGCAGCAATGTGTTCGCCGACGATAAACCGCTTAAAACCATCAAACTGGCGTGGGGACAAACGGCGGTGTGTCAGGCGCCGATTTCCGTTGCCCTGAAGCAGGGTTTCTTCAAAAAATATGGCCTTAACGTTGAACCGGTTAACTTCAGCGGCCCGACTGATGCCCTGCTGCAGGCGATCGCGACCGGCCAGGCCGATGGTGGTATTGGCATGGCGCTGCGCTGGCTAAAACCGCTGGAGCAAGGATTTGATGTCGACCTGACCGTTGGCACCCACGGCGGCTGCATGCGCTTATTGACGCCGCAAAACAGCGGCATCCGCGATGTAAAAGATTTGGTGGGTAAATCTGTCGCGGTCAGCGATCAGGCCAGCCCGATTCGTAACTTCTTCGCGGTGCAGCTGGCGAAACAGGGCATCGATCCGGATAAGCAAGTCAATTGGCTGCAGTATCCGCCCGATCTGTTTGGCGAGGCGCTGCGCAAAGGCGAAGTACAGGCCCTGGCCACCGATGACCCACAGGGTTGGCTGCTGAAGAAACAGCACAACCTGCTGGAAGTCGACAACAACCTCAAAGGCGAGTACGCCAGCATGACCTGCTGCGTGCTGGGGCTGCGCGGTTCGCTGGTGCGTGACGATCCTGCCACCGCGCGGGCCATTACCCAGGCAATTGTGGATGCACAGCAGTGGACCGCCGATCATCCCGCCGAAACCGCCAAAATCTTCCAGCCTTTTGTGCCAGGTTCGGTGCCGGTGGAGGACATCACCGCGATGCTCAAAGAGCACACTCACCACCACCACTCCACCGGCGCCCAGCTGCGCAGTGAAGTCGCGACCTATGTTGAGGAGTTGAAGAAGATCAACGTGATTCGCCCGGATACCGATGCGCAGCAGTTTGCCGAACACTATGTGCCGCAACTGCTGCCCGCCGAATCCGCCCATCAGCACGCCAGTAACATGGCGCACATGAGCAACATGTCGAGTTAAGGAGAGAGTCATGGCCAGTGAAACCCTCACGATTGCCCAACACCGTGCAGCACCGCGCCGCCTGCAACCCGCCGTCTGGGGTGCGCTGTTGCTATGGTGGGCGTTAGTGGCGCTGATGGTGGCGGTACCGGATAAGCCGCAGGGATTTGCTGCCCCGCGCTTTGTCGATCAAACCCATGAACTGTTTGCCGGGATTGCGTTGTTACTCACCGTGTTGGCAATAGCCTCTGGCGTGTTTCCGCGTCTGGCGCTGCTGGCTCCGTTGAAACGTAGCGGGCCGTGGTTGATTGTGCTGGCGCTGCTGATTGGCGTGTGGGAAACCGTGACCGGAAAGCTGGCGCTGTTGCCCGCTCCCTTCTTTGCACCGCCGCGCGCACTGGTCGAAGCCTACGCCACTGACTGGCCACGTCTGCTGGACAGCGTGCTCAATTCGCTGCGTTTGCTGGCCTTTGGTTTTCTCTACGGCAGCGTGGTGGGCTTTGTGACCGGCGTGGCGATAGGCTGGTCGCGAGGACTCGGTTATTGGGTACATCCGATTTTGCGCTTCCTGGGTCCCGTGCCATCCACGGCATTGCTGCCGCTGTCACTTTACTTCTTCCCCTCCAGTTTCTCCGCTGCGGTATTTCTCATCGCCCTGGCCACGTGGTTCCCGGTGACCGTGCTGACCTGGTCCGGCGTTTCCAGCGTCGATACCCGTTACTACGATGTGGCGCGCACGCTGGGCGCCAATCCGATGTTCCTGGTGCTGCGCGTGGCGGTACCCGCCGCATTGCCGCACCTGTTTGTCGGCTTATTTATGGGGCTGGGCGCGTCGTTCTCGGTGCTGGTTGCCGCAGAGATGATGGGAGTGAAATCGGGCCTGGGTTGGTATCTCCAGTGGGCACAGGGCTGGGCGGCCTACGCCAATATGTATGCGGCGCTGATCGTGATGGCGCTGCTGTTCTCTTCCCTGATCTCCCTGTTATTCCTGGTGCGTGACCGTTTGCTTTCGTGGCAGCGCAGCGCGGTGAAATGGTAACGGCATGGTGATGCGCCTGAAGGCGTACCTTTTAGAAACGTTGCCACATCTCAAGGGGCGTCAATCATGGCGCCCAGGCAGGCTACTCCACCAACGAGGTGAACTATGGTTGCAAAAATTTCCTCGTCAATCACCGAACTGATTGGCAATACCCCGCTGCTGCGGCTCTCGCGTTATGCCCAGCAACAAGAGATTCAGGCCGAACTGATCGCCAAACTGGAGCTGTTTAATCCTAATCACAGCGTCAAGGATCGCATCGCACTCAGCATGATTGAAGCCGCTGAGCGCAACGGCACCATTCAGCCTGGTGACACGCTGGTTGAAACCACCAGCGGCAATACCGGGATCGGATTGGCGGCGATTGCCGCCGCTAAGGGCTACAAATTCCGCGTCTATATCAATGATTTTGTTAGCATCGAACGCACGCAATTGATTCAGGCTTACGGTGCTGAAGTGGTGCCTTTCAGCACCATTGAGGGCTTCCGAGAGTTTTATGAAGCCAGCAATGGCGATTTTGTCGCAGCCACCAAATGGCTGGCGGAAAAAGTCACCGCTGCGGAGCCGGAAGTTCATTTTTTGTTGCAGCTGGAGAATCCCGCCAACCCGGCCGTGCACGTTCAGACCACCGGGCCAGAGATCTGGCGCGACAGCGGCGGCAAGCTGGATATCTTTATTGCGGCAGTGGGAACCGGCGGCACACTGTCGGGAACCGGGCGCTATCTCAAACAGCAGTACCCAAGCCTGCAGGTGATCGCGGTGGAGCCTGGCGTGGGTTCACAACCCAGCGAATTGCGTCCGGAACCGCTGGAGATCACCGGGGTGCACGCCTTTAGCAATCAGCCGCCCGAACGCATCCCGACGAATTTAGATCATCGAGTGTATGACGAAGTGATCGCCGTAGAAACCTGGCAAGCGTATGCAGCGGCACGTCAGCTAGCGCTCAGCGAAGGCGTGTTGGTGGGTGACTCGTCGGGTGCCGTGTTATGGGCGGCGGAACAGGTGGCAGCGCGACCGGAGAATCACGGCAAGCGCATCGTGGTTTTGCTGGCGGATGGCGGCAGCAGTTACCTGTCGACACAGTTATTTGCGCATCAGGTGCCTGCTGAGACCTTCAAGCTAGCAAATGCGATTCAGACATCGCAGAAGATTGCCTGATTCGCCGGGTTTTCTTTATCACGATGTCATTTATGGCGCATTCCTGAGCAACAACGCTGCTCGATGAATGCGCGATAAATCACGCCACTACATCAGATTACGCGTTCTAAGACCGCCCCTCATACCAGCACATTGCTGGTGATACCCTTTGCAAACAGCAGTGGATCGGTTTCTGGTCGCAGCACGTTAATGGCCTTCAAATCCCGCGCATAAACATCGATCTCTTTGACGAAAGCATTGCCCACTGAATAGTGCCCATGGGTATGGGTTTTCAGTACGCTGGCGATCTCCTGCGGCGTGGTATTCAGCGCCTGACCGTTAAACTCGCTACCGATCGCTTCGGGATGCTGCGCAGCATAGGCGTGCGCTTGCAGGATGGCATGGGTAATCGCGGCAGCCACCTCTGGCTGTTCGCGAATCAAACTGCCACGCGTGCCCACCACACAGCAGCTCAGGTTGGCGTAGTCATCCATCAAATTAGTGCCGACTTCACGATAGCCTGGCTTCTGCGCAAGGCGCCACATAATTGGATCTGAACCGCTGGCTGCCTGAATCTCCCCTTTTTCCAGCACCATCGGCAGCAGATCTTGCGGGAACACACGCCAGTTAACGTCGTTGTTAGGATCGACACCGTGCTTTTTCAGCATCAGTGAAAAGAAGTTTTTATCCGCGCCCGCCATATCGGTAACGCCGATGGTTTTACCCTTTAGCTGCTCCAGCGTAGAAGGACCATCATTGCGCGCTAATAAGCGCATGCAGCCACCGTGCGTACCTGCGGTGAGTTTCACATCGAAGCCCTGCTCCAGCGCTTTTAACCAGCGCAGCGCCATGCCGATGGCGGCTTCCGCTTTCCCCGTGGCAATCGACTCCAGCAATAATTCGGTGGAATTGCCAAAGTTGACGAATTCCACTTCAAGGTTGTGAGCTTTGAAGAAATTATGTTGATCGGCCACCAC